>CAZRTM010000018.1:13367-28241 GCA_964602995.1 uncultured Ardenticatenaceae bacterium | reverse complement strand
GGCGGCATGGGAATGCCGTTCATGGCCGCCAGCCGCCGCACGCCGAGGTAATTTTTGAGCACGATGTGGTGGTAGTCGGTCGAAAGCTCGCACTGCACGCCATCGGGCAACAGGTCCGTTTGCATATTGGCCAACAGTTCGCGCCGGGCAAAGTCCAGCCACTCTGCAGCCGGTCGCAGCTCGGGAAAGACGGCCGCTGCCCAGAAGATGGCACTCAATTCCAGGGTGCGGTGGTTCCTCGCAGGAGTCAGGTTGTGGCGCAGGTGCGAGACCTGGTCGTGCAGTGAGGTGATAAATTTGAGGTGGAAGGCCGGCGAGAGGAGCGGGGTCCCGGTCAGGTTCACAAAATAGCGGTAGGCAAAAATCCAATTTTGTACTCGGCGGCCCAGTACGTCGCTGGTCAGGAACGGCAGCGGCACCGTATCGATCCAGGCGTTGGTCAATTCCAACCATTTCGCAGCATAGCGCTCGTCGCCCGTTGCCTGATAGCGCGCGCCCAACCCCGGAGCGTAATAGAACTTATGTAGAAAGATGAGCCACTCGATATCCTGGCTGGGGTTGGCGGTCCAGTCGAATCCCTGAGGCAGGTGGTATCGTTCGTTGTTAAACTCAAAACAGTTGTCCAACAGAGCATCCATCTTCTCCGGCCGCGTCTCCTCCTCATCGAGGACGGAAAAGGCACACACGTGGTCGCGCTGCCGGAAATAATCCAGGAGCTGCGCCGGCGTCATGGCGTCATACGGGTGGTGAAAAATAGAGTCGCCCATTCAGATACTCCGCGCCATCAACCGTCACCATCAACCAGAAGGGGGTTTCCGAAGGCTGACAGCTTACCGCTGACCGCTTTACCACCGTTTGCTCGTTCCAGGCAGGCATCAAAGAGCGTCTTCAGCGCCCGCGTCGTTTGCGTGGAATCAAAGGAGCGGCATACCTTTTGCCGCGCCGTCTGGCCCAGCTGGAGGCGCAGCGACGGGTCAGCAAGCAGTTCGGCCAGGGCGCCGGCCAGCGCCGCCGGGTCCCTGGGCGGCACCAACAGGCCGTCAACGCGATGCTCGACCAGTTCGGGAATGCCGGAAATAGGGGTAGAGACAACGGGTAATTCCATAGCCATTGCCTCCACCAGCACATTAGGAATCCCATCGCGGTCGCCGTTGTCGACAATGGTGCAGGGGAGTGCGAAAACGGTGGCTGCGGCGTAAATGTCTCTTAATTCAGCCTGGGTGACGGCCCCGTGCAGCGACACCGTATCTTGCAACCCTGAGTCGCGGATCAGATTGCGAATTGTTTCCGTTTGCTCGTCCGGCTCGCCCACAATCTGGCAACGGAAGTTGAACCCTTGTTCCTGCAGCAGACGGCAGGCCTGCACCAGATAGACAAAGCCTTTCTTCTCCACGAAACGGCCGACGGCGAGAATGAGGGGCGCCTCTGATTCATTCCTCGCCCTGCGTCTACTGCCTCTGCTGAAAAGTTTCGTATCCAACCCGTGATAGATAGTGTGGAGCGGCGTGCCGTTGTGGTTAAATTGGGCCAGATAAGCGCGGTTGGCGGCGGTGCAGGTAGCCACGAACTCGGCTTTTTCGATTTTTACTGCCAGGAGGTCGCGCGGGTTGAGGCGGGGGAGGTAAATGTCTTTGGCGTGGGCGGTGAAGCTGAAGGGGATGCCCGTCATGTGGCTGGCCAGCATGGTCATGGTGGTGGAGCCGTGGCAAAAATGGCCGTGCAGGTGACCGATGTGGCCATGCTGCAAGATTTGCAGAGCGATATAGCCCGCCCGCAGGAAATCCTTGATGAAGGCGCGCTTCCAATAGGGCCAGCTGGCAAAGGAGATGCTCATACTGAGGCCGAAAAGGGTGTAGAAGAGCGTCTGCAGGTAGCTTTTCGGACGCCGCAGTAGGAGACGCAGGTGGCTGCCGGCATAGCGCGGCAGATTGCGCCTGAGCCAGACGTGGAAGGGCGCGTTCATCACCGAGGTGTCTTCAGGCGTATAAGTAGCCTGCGCTCTGATTTTTTGTATGATACCGTGCTGTTGGGAGCTCCCCTTCTTGACGGAGAAGACGTGCAGCCGCAGACCCATCTTCTCTAACAGATATATTTCGTTGAGGATGAAGGTCTCCGAGAGGCGCGGATAGCCCTTCATGATATAGCCGACAACGGGGGAATCCATATTACAGTACCTTCACGGCATCCAGATGGCCGGTTGAGTCTCTTTCGGATAAGGCATAGGCGCCCGCCAGAAAGCGGCAGAAGCGTGTGGTGCAGGCGGCAAGCCCGAATTGTTGCTCAACCCGCCGTCGCCCGTTATGGCCCAGTTTCGACCAGACGTCTGGCCGGCGGGCGAGCCATTCAAGTGCTTCGGCCAGCGCCACCGGCCGGGCCGGGGGCACCAGCAGGCCACTCTGGTTCATGGCCGGGCTGAGGGACAGCGGCGCACTGCTAACGGCGCTGGAAATGGCAGCCACCTCGCTGGCCACGACCGGGCGGCCGCTGGCCATTGCTTCCAGCACGACGTTGGGCAGCCCATCGCGATCACCGCTGCTGTCTACAATAGAGGGAACGACGACGGCATGTGCGGCGGCGTACGCTTGTGGCAGTTCGGCATGCGTGCAACTACCACAAAGCACAACCCGATCTTCCAGGCCCGCCGTCCGAATGGCAGCGGACAATCGTTCGTGTTCTGGCCCCTCGCCAATAATGCACAGGGTAAAGGGAACGGTGAGGTGGGTGAGAGAGCGGATGAGCACGGCAAAGCCTTTCTTTTCCACCAGCCGCCCCACGGCGAGCAAACGGAAAGGCTCGGATGGCGGGAATGGTTGTGGGCGGAAACGGGCGGTGTCAACGCCGTGGGGGATAAGCTGGACGGCCGCGCCGCTGACCGAAAGAGTAGCTGCGACATCATCGTTGCAGGCGACCACGCACGCCGCCTCTGCAACGCGCCGGGTCAGGGTTGCGGGCGTTACCTTGCGCACGTCCCGCGCATGGGCGCTGAAGCCATAGGGGATGTTGAGATCTCTCGCGGCATGAGCCGCCACTGCGGCCGGCAGATGGGCAAAATAAGCATGGATAGCAGCAACCGGGCGGGCGTTGAGATGCGTCACCAGTTGCCGAGCCTGGGCAGCGGTGCTACTCCCTTCGAGGAGGTGAACCGGCGTGCGTAAGCGCGCGGTATCCGGGTGTGGGCGCCGGCCATCGCCCGGTTTTGTGGCGAAGACAGCTCCCAACAGCCCGTGCTCCTCCAGCGCCAGCAATTCGTGCAAAGCAAATGTCTCGGAACGGCGGGGAAAGCCGCTCAGCACGACAGCGACTTTCCGTTCGTCACTATGGCTCACGATGCCTTTCCGTTTAACAGGTACCGTGCCCGTTCGCGAATGCGCGGCAAGCCGCCGAGGTCGATGGGCGGCGGCGAGGCAGGCCCCTGTTGTAAGGCCTCCAGAACTTTAGCGATCAACAGCTTGGGGGAAAGCTCGCCCCGTTCTACGACGGTAAAAGCGCCCAGCCCGGCAAGAAGCCGCGCACGAATCAACTGTTCGCGTACTGGATCTTCGCGCGGCACCAGAATGGCTCGCCGGCCGAAGGAGAGTAGTTCGCAAACGGTGTTGTAGCCGGCCATGGAAACAACTAGATCGGATTCGGCATAGCGCCTGGTCAGGTCTGGCTCAAAATCACAGTAGGTTACATCGGCCAGGTGGCCAAATCGTTCGAGGATGAGCGCGCGGCGGGCGTCTGGCATTTGCGGGCCAAACATGATCACCGTGCGCAATGCAATACGGCGCGGCAGATCGAGCAACCCTTCCAGGTAGGCCTCAATGATATCGCCGCCATCCCCACCACCGCCCGTCGTCACCAATACTTGAGGCTGGTGCGACCCTTGCGGGACACAACTCGGCGCGGTAGGACGACGCAAATAACCGCAGTAGTGGGTCTTGGAAGCGACGGTCTCAGGGAAGCCATATTCCTTAACCGCGTCAAAGATGGACTGATGGCCGTAGATCCAGACCTCGTCGTAATAATCGTCGATGATCTCGAAAGTGTGGGTGTTTTGAAGAGAAAGCCGCGTGCGATCCGGTTCGTCGAGAATGTCACGGATGCCAATGACCAGCCGGGTATCCAATCCTCCACAGCGCAAGGCCTGCAACGTTTCGAGTAGCTCACCATCGACGCCCGATGCGCGTTTGTCCACGATCATCAGGTCCGGATCGAAGCCAAGAATGGAGGTTCGCAGAATGGCCTGGCGCGTTCGCCTGACCTCCCGGGCGGATTCGTGCAAAAAGCGTGGTTCGTAGCGGTCGGCGTCAATGCGGTCCAGGGAGGGCAGCTTAATATAGTCGATACCGTCAGGGATGCGGAAGGCGTGAATCACCGGCGAGCCGGTGACGATCAGGATGGAGGCCGACGGAAATTCATCGGTGAGGGCCTGGGACAACAACAGCGTACGCCGAATGTTCCCCAGCCCAAAGGTGTCGTGTGAATAAAGGAGTATTTTTGGTTTCGCTGGAATACCAGACATAGTCAATCAAGCTCCCAGTAAAAATTAACAATACACATTTGAAACCCTGCTCTTCGAGCCCAAGCTGGTACGTTGCACCTATTTGGTCGTGAATGAATGGGGAAAGTTACGGGGCGGCCGCAAGGTACCTGACATTCACTCTGGAAAATTCATGCTACACTCACCGTTGGCGCGTCCAACTCGATAGCGCTCCGCCTACGTGATTGCGGCTTCTCGCTGCTCATATCCCATTCATATGCAAGACGTCTAGCTTATATAAATGCTGTGCTGATGGGCCATCGGAATGCGAGATGCAACATGGCTTGAGCAGTGCAAGATGATGGAGGAATCTTTATCTATGAATAGTAATCAAGAAAACGGGGGCAACTCATTCCGCCAACTGGGCCTGAGTGAGCCGCTACTACAGGCCATCGATGATGTAGGCTATGAGGCGCCATCACCTATTCAGTTGCGGGTAATTCCCCTTTTGCTTGAAGGGAAGGACGTCATTGGCCAGGCGCAGACGGGCACCGGCAAGACGGCAGCCTTTGCTCTACCTATCCTGCAGCGGCTCGAGCAAGACAAACGGGAGGTGCAGGCACTTATCCTCACTCCCACGCGCGAACTTGCCATTCAGGTTGCCGAGGCCATCTACACCTATGCCAGCCATCTGGGTGGCGTGCGTGTGGCGCCCATTTATGGCGGCCAGTCCATTCAGAAGCAGATCCGCCGGCTGCGCAGTGGCCTGCACATTGCCGTCGGCACTCCAGGTCGCGTCATGGACCATTTGCGTCGCGGCACTTTAGACCTGAGCGCAGTAAAAACCGTCGTTCTGGACGAAGCTGACGAGATGTTGCGCATGGGTTTCCTGGAAGATGTGGAATGGATCCTGAGTCAGGCCCCGGAAGCAATCCAGACGGCGCTCTTTTCGGCCACCATGCCCCAAGCCGTGCAGCGCGTGTCCGACCGCTACCTTCAGAAGCCGATCGTCGTGGAAACTCAACACAAAGCGTTGACAGTTCCCTCCGTTGAGCAGCGCTACATGCAGGTCGCCGAGCAGCGGAAACTGGATGTCCTCACCCGCATCCTGGAAACAGAGGAAACGGATGCAGTGTTGGTGTTTGTGCGTACTAAGGTGGGAGCAGCGGAGCTGGCTCAAAAACTGGACGCGCGCGGTTATGCGGCCGAGGCCATGCATGGCGATATGAATCAGCAACAGCGGGAAGCCGTCATCCGCCAACTGCGTAACGGTCAGGCGGAAATGGTTGTCGCTACTGATGTGGCAGCGCGCGGCCTGGACGTGGAACGCATCAGCCACGTCATCAATTACGATATCCCCTACGATACCGAGTCCTACGTACACCGCATTGGGCGCACAGCACGCGCTGGCCGCCCAGGCACGGCCATTCTCTTTGTGACGCCGCGCCAGCAGCGGCTTCTGCGCGACATCGAGCGCTATACTGGTCAGCGCATAGAACCGATGCAGGTACCCACCCAGGCAGACGTCGCCGCCCGGCGCGCCGCCATGTTTAAGGAATCCGTAATGAGGACGCTGGAAGAGGAAGAAGCAGAGTTGGGACTCTATCTGCAGTTGGTCGAGGAGCTGGCTGCCGAGAGCGGCTGTGACATGGCCGAAGTGGCAGCCGCCAGCGCCTACCTGGCCCATGAGGGCAAGCCGCTCGTGGTCCCGTTGGAACCCGAGGCGAACCAGGTGCCGCAACCCGAAGACGGCATGGTCCGTCTGTTCGTCGACGCCGGCCGGCGCGATGGTGTAGGCCCAGGTGATATCGTCGGAGCCATCGCCAATGAGGCTGACATTCCCGGTAAATCCATCGGCGCTATTGACATCTACGATCGCTTTACCTACGTGGATGTCCCGGCCCAGTATCGCGAAAAGGTGCTGGAACGGATGCGCGGCACGTCAATTCGTCGACGCCGGGCCAACATTCGCCTGGCCACAACGAGCGATGAGACGCCAGGTGGCTCGAGAAAGAGAAGAGAGCGTAAGGGCAAGAGACAACGCCGCCCCAGAAGATGATTTCAGGCAAATCACGAATGTGAACGCCTAAAGGAGTGCGTGGCCCTCAAACAGCCGCGCACTTCCCGGCTGTTGGTCAGCCTTGAATAAACAGGATCGCGGCCAACCCCACCGCCAGCATAAGCACGAAAGCAGGAGCCACCACCCGGCCCAGTGTTCTGGTTCCGGTTACAAAGATAAGGGCGCCCTTGGCCACCGTATTGGCTAAAGCCGCAATCACGACCGCTCTTCCGGCCGTGGCCAGTCCCAGGCCGCCAGCCTGGTTGGCTAATTCAGCAACGGAAAGGGCCACAGCATCCACGTCGGCCAGCCCAGCAAGGGCGCTGGATACGTAAACACCGGTGTCGCCAAAGTAGTACTGGCCTGCTCGTGATACCAGCAAAACGCCTATGTAGACAAGAGCGAATTTGAGGGCGGGGCCGAGGTCAAAGGGATTTGTCAGGGCCACTTCTTCCTCATCTTCATCGCTGGTGCCCAGGTAGAAAAGATAGACCGAATACAATATCCCCGGTAAGGCCGTAATAATCAGGGGCAACCACACGACTCGCAACAGCGTGAAATTGACGACCCCCACCTCAATCAAGACGCGCCCAAACATCACCGTCCAGGCCAGCAGAATAGCCAGGCCAAACGGGCGGTTGAGGGTCGGATTCCTGTGGCTTCTTTGCGCGAAGCTCAAGGTGGTTGCCGTGCTCGACGCTAACCCTCCCAACAGGCCCGTAAGGCTGATGCCGTGCTCGGATGGAATGAATTTCATCAATAAGTAGCCGAGAAAACTAATGCCCGAAATGAGCACGACCAGCAGCCAGATGTGGTAAGGGTTGAAGATGTCGAAGGGAGGCACACCAAAAGTCTCGTTGGGCAAAAGTGGTAACACAATCGCCGAGATGACCGCGAACTTCAACGCTGCCAGAATGTCAGTGCGCGTCAGGCGGGCGACGAAACGTTGCACCTCCAACTTCAACGAGAGAAGGACTGTCACCGTAACGCCCAGAGCAACGGCCAGAGTCAGGTCCCCCCAATAACATAGCGCCCCGATCAGCACGGTTGCGATGGCTGCAATTTCGGTGGTCATCCCGACATCGCTCTTCCAGGAAGTCACGAAATAGCCCACGCCGATGAGAAGCCCCAGCGGGATGATGATGGCCACAAAAATCCACGGTGACCCACCCAGGTCAGTCAGAAGCGCTGCGGTACACCCTGCCAGCGCCATCAGCGCGAACGTACGAACGCCGGCAAACATCTCAGTCCGGCTCTCGTCCAGCCTGCTGACATCAGAGACATGTTCGCGCTGGAGGCCAACCAGAATGCCAATGAAGAGAGAGGTAGCAAGGCGGTAAAAAATGTCTGGATCGATGTTCACGTATTCGTTCCTATCACTAAATGGAAGCGAGTGATTGACCGGCCCCCTCAGGCATTACCCACCGTCTCCTCCCCCACCCGCACAATCTGCACACCGTCCCCCAGCGCCCGCATCAGGTCATCGCGGCGCAGGATAATCGTCGTGCCGCGCTCGCCGGAACCGAGGGATAGCTCTTCGGGGGCCAGCACACTTTCGTCGACGAGAATGGGTAGCGGCAGTGGTAGGCCGAAGGGCGCGACGGCGCCCAGCTCGTAGCCGGTCACTTCCAGCACCTCGTCGCGGCTGGCCATTGTCAGGCGAGATTGGTTTAACGTCTGGCGTAAGGCGCGCCAGTCTACCTGTTGCCCGCCCGTGATGAGCACCATGACGAACTCGTCACTCGCTATGCGAAAGAGGAGGCTGCGCACCACCTGTTCCGGTTGCTGCCCGCGCTCCTCGGCGGCCTGCTCCAGAGAGCGAACGGGGCCGGGATGGCGGAAAACGCGGTGTGGAATGTTGGCTGCGGTCAGGACGCGGGAGACGGGGGGTTGGTCGGTCATTTTAATGGGACACAGCTTTGCACAGATTTATGGTTGAAGGACAGGAATTTCGGCTGCTGGATAGGAGCCGAGGACTTTTAGCATGGAGGCTGATTTGAGAATGCCCATCAGCGCTTCCTGGACTGGCGGGTCGTCCACGTGGCCTTCGAAGTCAACGTAGAACAGATAGTGCCAGGGGCGGTTGCGGCGGGGGCGGGATTCGATTTTGGTGAGGTTGATGCCCCGCTGCGCCAGCTCGCCCAGGACGGCGTAGAGAGAGCCGGGTACGTGACCGGTGGTGAAGACGATGGATGTCTTGCTGGGGTCCTGGCGCGGCGGGTCGTCCAGACCCAGCACAAAGAAGCGCGTGTAGTTGGTAGGCAGGTCTTCTATGTTATGGGCCAGAATTTGCAGGCCATAGACCTTCGCCGCTAATTCACTGGCGATGGCAGCCGTGTGTGGACGCGGTTCTTGCGCCAGGTCACGAGCCGCACCGGCCGTATCATAATGGCTGACCGGCGTGATGCCCAACTGCCGCAGCGTGCGCTCGCATTGGGCCAGAGCCTGCGGGTGCGACATTGCTTGCTCGACATCGTTCAGGGCCGTACCTTCGGGAGCCATCAGGCAATGCTCCACTCGCAGAGTCACTTCGGCCTGGATACGCAGGTCGTGGTCCATGAGCTGATCATAGGCAGGGATGACGGTGCCGGCCAGTGAATTCTCCACTGGCAACATGCCGTGTTGGGCATCCCCCTGGTGGATGGCCTCAAAAATGTCGGCAAAGGAGGGACGGGGTAGCGTCCTGACCGCCTCACCAAAGTGATTGCGCGCAGCCTGTTCTGAATAGGCTCCACGCTCACCCTGAAAAGCAACGATGATTTCTTCTTTTGCGGACACCGCTCTATCTGCTCCTAATTTCACAAAAACTTGGGTAAGCCGATTATTCGCAGTATACTAACTGCCCACTTCGTTCAACGCCAGTGAACGAACGCCGCTCGTTACCACCGGCTGACGAAGGCGTCGTATTGTAACATTCTACTATACCCAAAGGAGATAGAGTAAATGACCAGTAGTACCCGACTGAAATTAAGGACGCCTGTCCCCAGCGATCTTGAGATCGCCCAGGAAGCGGAACTTAGACCAATTGCCGAAATTGCGGAAGAGGTAGGAATTTTGCCCGACGAGTTGTTGCTGTACGGTCCTTATAAGGCCAAGGTGAAGCTTTCGGTGCTTGACCGCCTGGCAGACCGCCCCAATGGCCACTACGTCGATGTCACGGCCATCACCCCCACCCCTCTTGGCGAGGGTAAGACGACAACAACCGTTGGTTTGAGCCAGGCCATTGGCGCCCACCTGGGCAAGAAGGTGTTCACGAATATTCGCCAGCCCTCCCAGGGGCCGACCTTTGGCATTAAGGGCGGCGCGGCCGGCGGCGGTTACTCTCAGGTCATCCCCATGGAGGACTTCAACCTGCACCTGACCGGCGACATCCATGCCATCACAGCGGCCAACAACCTGCTGGCCGCGGCCATCGACACCCGCATGCACCACGAGTCGTACCAGTCTGACGCGCAGCTATTTGACCGCCTCTGCCCGGCAGACAAGCAGGGCAACCGCAAGTTCACGCCGATCATGATGCGCCGCCTCAAGAAGCTGGGCATCGACAAGACCGATCCCAACGAGCTGACGGACGAAGAGATTTCGCGCTTTGCGCGCCTGGACATCGACCCCGATAGCATCACCTGGCGCCGCGTGCTGGACACCAGCGACCGTTACCTGCGCGATATCGAAATCGGCCACGGCCCCAAGGAAAAGTTCACTCGCGAGACCGGTTTTGACATCACCGTTGCCAGCGAAATTATGGCCATTCTGGCGCTGACCACGAGCCTGGAAGATATGCGCGAGCGGCTGGGCCGAATGGTCATTGGCACCAACCGCGCCGGCGAGGCTATTACGGCCGACGACCTGGGCGTTGGCGGCGCGCTGACGGTGCTGATGAAAGACGCCATCATGCCTAACCTGATGCAGACGTTGGAAGGCACCCCCGCCTTTGTGCATGCCGGGCCGTTCGCCAACATTGCGCACGGCAACAGCTCCATCGTCGCCGACCAGATCGCCCTCAAGCTGGTCGGTCCCGACGGCTACGTGCTAACAGAGTCTGGCTTTGGCGCCGACATCGGCATGGAGAAGTTCTTCAACATTAAGTGCCGCTACAGTGGTCTGATTCCCGACGCCGTGGTGCTGGTGGCTACCATCCGCGCTCTGAAGATGCACGGCGGTGGCCCCCGGGTGATTGCCGGTGCGCCGCTGGACCCGGCCTACACGGAGGAGAATCTGGAGCTGCTGGAGAAAGGCTCTGAGAACATGGTGGCCCACATCAAGAATGCCCTGCGCTTTGGCATCCCCGTCGTCGTCGCCATCAACCGCTTCACGACCGACACCGACGCCGAGGTAGAACTGGTGCGCAAGATCGCCATTGAAGCGGGCGCGGAAGATGCTGTGATGACCAACCACTGGACCGAGGGTGGTCAGGGCGCTGTCGAGCTGGGCAAAGCGGTCATCGCCGCCTGCGAAAAGCCGAGCAACTTCCAGTTCCTCTACCCGCTGGAGGCCAGCATTAAAGAGAAGATCGAAACGATCGCCAAAGAAGTGTACGGCGCCGACGGTGTGGAGTACTCAGAGGAAGCCGAGCGCAAAATTGAGCGCTACAACCGGCTGGGCTTCTCTGAACTGCCCATCTGCATGGCTAAGACACATCTGAGCATCAGCCATGATCCGTCCCTGAAGAATGTGCCGAAGGGCTTTATCGTGCCCATCCGCGACATCCGCGCCAGTGTTGGCGCCGGGTTCATCTACCCCCTGGTAGGCGAGATGAGCACCATGCCCGGTCTACCCACCCGCCCCGCGTTCTACGATATCGACATCGATCTCGAAACGGGCATGGTTGTGGGGCTGTCGTAGTAGCTGTAGAATGAATTCTACAGCTAAAACAGAAACATGTTGAAAACATGTTGGCGGCCTGGCTATCTATGAGGCCGGCTGCCCTCTTAACATGTTTTCAACATGTTTCCCCCGTTAGCTGCAGAATTGAATTCTGCACTAACCACTAACCACACTACCCCATCAACTCCACCAACCGCTCTTCCAGCAAATTATACCCCGTGTGCCGTACTTCCAGCGGCAGCTCCAGATAGGCAGCGACCTTTTCGGCGCGCTCCAGCAGCTCGGTGTCGTCATTCTGCACCAGATAGACAACGCGCTTATAATGTTGGAAGTAATCTTCCTTGAGCTGCGGGTAGCGGTCCAGCCCCAGCCCTTTGATGACCAGCCCACGGAAACCACGCACCAGGAAGTCGGTGAGGAAGAAGGTGCCCGGCTCCTCCTGCATCAGCTCCTCAAATTCCTGTCCGCCGTACATCTCATAACAATGCGGCCCGTCCACGCGCTGGATGCCATATTTGACCAGCACCTTGTCCAACTCGCCGCGCGAGCCGCAATCGCCAAAGACGACGATAACGCGGTCGTATTGCTCTTGAAGCTCCAGCAGCCGTTTCTCGACGTCGGGCGCGATGCGCTCGGGGTACATGTGGTCCAGCGCCGGGACCCCAACCAGGTCCACATTCCACTGGTACTTGTCCACAATATCCATCACCTCACGCGCCAGCGCGCCGCAGAGGATAAAGGCTGCTTTGGGTCCGTTCTTGCTCGTAGTGGGCTGAGTACCGTTCATACTCTTATTTTTACTCTATTGCGGTGGATGAACAAACGATCTGGCTGCTGGAGTCATTATACTCCATTGTAGATGTCAGACAATTAGACCAAATGTCTAACAAGCTGTTGCATATTTTGCTTTTCCTGTTTAGACTGCACAGAATAGATTCTCCACCTGTATAGAACTGTATAGAAATTGTGGGATACTATTGCTTATGAATGCCTTGCGCGAACTGCTTAATTCGGAAGCGTTTATTTTGCTCGATGGAGCGATGGGTACCATGCTCATGGAGAGCGGGTTGACAGCCGGCGATCCGCCAGAAATGTGGAATGTGGAGCACCCAGAGCGCATCGAAGCAATACACAGCGCTTACATCGAGAAAGGCTCGCGCCTGGTGTTGACCAACTCCTTCGGCGGGACGCGCTTTCGGCTGAAGCTGCACAACTTGCAGGATCGGGTGGCCGAGCTGAACCAGGCAGCGGCGCAGTTGGCGCGGCGCGCGGCCGACGCCGCCCCTGACACCGTTGCCGTCGCCGGCTCGATAGGCCCCACGGGAGAGCTGTTGGAACCGTTGGGCACGATGACGTTCGAGGAGGCGAAGGTGGCCTTTGCCGAACAGGCCCAGGCGCTGGCAGAGGGCGGGGTGGATGTGCTCTGGATTGAGACGATGAGCGACCTGGAAGAAGTGCGGGCCGCTGTGGAAGGCGCGCGCTCGGTGACAGAGCTGCCCATCGCCGTCTGCATGACGTTCGACACCAACGGGCACACGATGATGGGCGTCAGCCCGCGCCAGGCGGCGGAGGAGCTGGGTAAGCTGGATTTGATTGCCTTCGGCGCTAATTGCGGCAACGGCATAGGCGAGGTGGAGAAGGTGATGGCGGTGATGACCCAGGTTGCGCCCGATACGCCGCTGATTGCCAAATCGAACGCTGGCATCCCGCGCCTGGTGGGCGCAGAATTAGAGTACGACGGCACGCCAGAGGTAATGGCGGGTTATGCCTACCGCGTGCGCCAGATGGGTGCGCGGCTGATTGGCGGCTGCTGTGGCAGCACCCCGCTGCACCTGGAAGCGATGCGGGCGGCGCTGACGGGCGAAATGGAGCCGCAATCGCTGCCGGCCAAGAAGGAGAACAACACAGAGGTCGCCCCAAACAGAAAGCGACAACGGGAACGCAGGCGGGGAGGTGTGAGAAATTGAATATTGAATGATTAAGTGTCAGATAATACGTGACACGTGATGCATGGGGCGGGGGTGTGAGGAAGAGATGGGTTTTGGTCGTTGGTTACGTAATCACCCACGGTTTTTGGAATGGGCGTATGGAGGGACACAACGGCTGTTTGAATGGGCCAGCCCACTGATTGGCCGGCTTGGCTATGATCGCGTTGAGGGGTGGATTCAACCCGTAGAAGATTTAGGCAAGAAGGTGGTTTTTGACTGTCGCGTCTGTGGACAGTGCGTGCTGCATTCCACAGGCATGACCTGCCCCATGACCTGCCCCAAGAACCTGCGCAACGGCCCTTGCGGCGGCGTGCGTGAGAACAGCCACTGCGAAGTCATTCCCGAGATGCGTTGTGTATGGGTCGAGGCGTTCGAACGCTCACGCCAGATGACAACCTATGGCGAAGAGATCATTCTGCTGCAACCGCCGGTCAACCGCCAGCTGCAAGGCTCGTCAGCGTGGATAAATATGCTGCGGGGGGTGGATAAGGAGACGCCGGAGGGGTGGAATGGGTAAAGCTGTCAGCTATCAGCTGTCAGCTATCAGCCAAAAGCTGACAGCTTTCAGTGGTCAACCGTCATCGGTCTACCGTCCATCGTCCACCGTCCACTCCCAGGTGAGCTATGAATAACGGTAATCAGGACCTGACAGCGGGGAGCCGTTTGGAACGTGTGCTGCGGGCGGGGTTGTTTGCGGTGACGGCTGAGTTGGACCCGCCGGATAGCGCCGACCCGCAGGAAGTCTATGATGCAGCGCTGGTGCTGTCGGAGGTGGCTGACGCCATTAACGCCACTGATGCTTCTGGCGCACACTGCCACATGTCCAGTGTGGCCATTTGCGCGCTGCTGACGCGGGCCGGGTACGAGCCGGTCTTTCAGGTCTCGTGCCGCGACCGCAACCGCATTGCCATTCAGGGTGATTTGCTGGGCGCGGCGGCGATGGGCGTGCGCAACGTGCTCTGCCTGACGGGGGACGACGTGACGGTGGGCGACCAGCCGCAGGCCAAGCGCGTTTTCGATTTCGACTCCATCCAACTGCTGCGCACGGCGCGTATCATGCGCGACAAGGGTATGTTCCTCAGCGGGCGCAAACTGACCACCCCACCCCGCCTGTTCCTGGGCGCGGCGGCTAACCCCTTTGCCCAGCCCTATGAATGGCGTCCACTGCGTCTGGCGAAGAAGGTGGAGGCCGGAGCGCAGTTCATCCAGACCCAGTACTGCTATGACGTGCCGCGCTTCCGCGAGTTTATGAAGGTGGTGCGTGATATGGGGTTGCACGAGAAGGTATACATTTTGGTCGGCGTCGGCCCTCTGCGCTCTGACAAAGCCGCGGAGTATATGCGCAAGAACATTCCCGGCGTGCGTATCCCGGACCATATCATCGACCGTCTGCGCAAGACGCCCAGGGAACGCAAACAGGAAGAGGGCAAGCAAATCTGCATCGAAATCATCCAGCAAGTGCGCGAAATCGAGGGCGTCTCCGGCGTGCACGTCATGGCCTATCGCCAGGAGGAGCTGGTGGCGGATATCATCCACGAGGC
>CAZRTM010000018.1:0-13267 GCA_964602995.1 uncultured Ardenticatenaceae bacterium | reverse complement strand
ACAAAGACAGTCATCATCGGCCCTGACCGGCCGTTTACGATTATTGGGGAGCGCATTAATCCTACGGGGCGCAAGATGCTGGCGCGGGAGATGGCGGTGGGGAATTATGAGCGCGTGAAGCGGGATGCGTTGGCCCAGGTGGAAGCCGGGGCACACATGTTGGATGTGAATGCGGGTATTCCGCTGGCCGACGAGCCGGAGATTCTGGCCGAAGCGATCCAACTGGTGCAGTCGGTGACCGACGCGCCTATTTCCATCGACTCCTCCATTGTGGACGCCCTGCGCCGCGGCCTGGAGGTCTACGAGGGCAAGGCGCTGGTCAACTCGGTGACCGGGGAGGAAGAGCGGCTGGAGGCCGTGCTGCCGCTGGTGAAGAAGTACGGCGCGGCGGTCATCGGCATTTCCAACGACGAGACCGGCATCTCTGAGGACCCCGACGTGCGCTTTGCAGTGGCCAAAAAGATTGTTGAGCGGGCTATGGACCACGGCATTCCCAGAGAAGATGTCCTCATTGACCCGCTGGTGATGCCCATCGGCGCCATGCGCTACGCCGGGAGGCAGGTGTTCCACATTGTGCGCCGCTGTCGCGATGAGCTGGGCGTCAACACCTGCTGCGGCGCGAGCAATGTCTCATTTGGTCTGCCGCAGCGCACGCCGCTCAACGCCGCCTTCCTGGCTATGGCCATCGGTGCGGGCCTGACCTCGGCCATCACCAATCCCCTTGAGCCGGAGATTAAGCAGGCTATTCTGGCGGCAGATGTGATGATGGGCCACGATGAGAATTGCATGGCCTGGATTATGGAGCACCGGCCACAGGCCGATAGGGAGGGACGTGGGAGGCGAGAGCGGAAGCTGGAGCGGTGAGAGCCAGAGCAGAGAAATCCGATTTCTCCAAGAAATCGGCTTTCTAGAGAGTTCTAGAAACCAGTCACATATATGGCGGGGAAGGAGGCTACCTTGAAGCAGCACAATGATGTCACCGTTGAGTTGGTAGTAGATTGGCGAGTATTGGGGCTGGTGTTGGTCTGCGGCTTGTTGCTCCTGGCAGCAGCGCGTGTGGCGGCGCAGGGGGATGGCGGGTCGCCCAATGTAGGGAATGGGCAGGGGGTTAGAGAGGAGATACAGAATCAGGGCCTATCGGGAAGC
This sequence comes from uncultured Ardenticatenaceae bacterium, assembly GCA_964602995.1. Taxonomy (GTDB): domain Bacteria; phylum Chloroflexota; class Anaerolineae; order Promineifilales; family Promineifilaceae; genus JAAYYY01. The sequence continues at coordinate 12,121 of CAZRTM010000018.1, read as the reverse complement.
GCCTCTCTGGCCCGGGGGCGCAGCTTTTACGTGACGGCTAGCGATTATCGGGCCAATGAGGTATTGACCGCTTGTGCCGAGGGCTACCACATGGCCTCGCTGTGGGAGGTTTTGGAGGTGTCGAACCTCACCTACGCCTATGACCATCCAGATGCCATGACGCGAGGTGACAGCGGTGTAGGGCCAGTGAGCAACTGGTGGGCCTGGATCCGCACCGGAGGACAAGCCACTACGATTAACACGGCTGGCCGTGCAAACTGTTCTGCCTGGACCATCGCTACAGACAATAACTATGGCACCCTTGCGCGACTCAATGACACCTGGACCGGACAGGCAACGGCTATCTCGCCCTGGCAAGCGCAGACATGGGTCTGTAACGGCATCGCCCCTGTCTGGTGCGTGGAGGATGAGTAAGGCTATGAGCCGCTTACGCGTCAGATTACAGGTAAGGGGATGGCGCGGGGGACGCAGTGTGGGTTGGCTGGTTGGGTTGTTGGCCGCCTTACTGCTTGGCTTGGCGCTGCTCCCCATGATGGGCCGTGGGTCGGCCGTGGCTGATACTGCGTCGGGACCGCTGACCCCACTGGCGCCCGGCAGTCCGGCCTATTTCTACGTCACGACGGCCGTTTACAATGGTGAGGAAGCGCTCGCTGCCTGCAGCGATGGTTATCACCTGGCGTCGTTGTGGGAGCTGCAAGAGGTATCACAGTTGTCCTATGCCGTGGACCACCCGGCGGCGAAGGTACGGGAGGACAGCGGGCAGGGTCCTCCTTCCAATTGGTATGGCTGGCTGCGAACTGGGGGCATAGGCTTCACAGCTAATCAAGCAGGACGAGCCAATTGTCAGGTATGGACCAGCGCTGAGGCCGACAAGTATGGCACCATCGCCCGTCTCAACGACGATTGGACCGCGGCAGGAACAACCGTGTCGCCCTGGGACTCACAGGCATGGGCCTGTAATAACGTTGCTCCGGCCTGGTGCGTTTCTGACCTGGTTTATGACAGCTTCTTGCCGGTCCTGGGCACAGGCCCATAAATTGGGCCCGTAAATGGGTCCATAATGGGCCAATAATGGCCAATAGAATAGCTACGTGAGTAGGTGAATGATGGAGCATATGGTCCAGGAACACGAGGACAGCGGACAAACTCTGGAGCTGTACAAACTGTACGTGGAGTTGGCCGACCGGGTCAGCCAGCGGCGGGTGGATGCCAGCAAGTTCTACATCACGATTCTGTCCGCCCTGCTGGCAGTGGTGCCTTTCGTGCTGGACGGCGGCACACCGCCTGATGTGCGGCGGCTGGTTTTCTTGCTGCTGGGGTTGCTGGGGCTGCTGTTGTGCGTGGTCTGGGTGGTCAATATCCAATCTTACCGCCAGCTAAACGGCCTCAAATTCCGCGTCATTCACGAAATGGAGGAAAAGCTGCCCTTTGCGCCCTTTGCCCGCGAGTGGGAGTTGCTGCGCGCGGAGGCCGAAGGCTTCCGCTACCGCCGCCTCTCACGCGTGGAACAGTGGGTACCGGCGTTGCTGGCCCTTCCCTATGCCATACTGGTCGTGTTGAGCCTGGTACGCTAGCACTTTCATAGGGCTAAAGTCCTCAGAACATATGGTCTATTGACATAGGCCTCCCTTAAAGAGTATAAGATTTATGAGCGTGGGAGCCGGAAGTATTGGTGCAGAGTTCCGAAAGGTGAAGGGAGGTCATGATGATGGTGCGAGAACCAGGTGATAAGCAAGAAGGCGTCATCGGCGGTGGAGGGTAAGCCATGTTTGCCAAAGCAATGCGCTACCGGGCTTTTGTTCTGGCCGTGTTGATTGGAAGCTGGCTAGTTGCCATGCCACGGCTTGCCGAGGGGGTTATTGGCGGCGGTTAGGGTCAAGCCTAATAAGCTGTGATTTGCTAGAATAAGGTGGATGCGAAATGCATCCACCTTTTTTCTTGCCGTCAGCCATTCACAGATCCAACATGGGACAGGGAGGGATCATGAAGGTATTTATCAGTTGGTCGGGGCCGCTGAGCAGGACCATAGCCGAGACGCTTCATGAGTGGATGGAGACCCTTTTGCCCGAGGAGCTGGAGCCGTGGATGTCCAGGAAAAACGTGGAGCTGGGCGTGCAGTGGGCGCGGGTGCTTTTTGAGGAGCTGCGCACGACTGATTACGGCATCATCTGCCTGACGCCCGACAACGTCGATTCGGACTGGATGCTGTTCGAAGCGGGGGCGCTGGCCAAGACATTCGGCGAAGAAGATATCGGGCGCGTCATCCCCCTGCTCTATGACGTGGAGCGCGACAAGCTGCCCAGCCCCTACATCCAGTTCCAGTCGGCCCCGCTCAATGAGGAAGCGATTCTGCACCTCTTCTTGCAGCTCAACGCAGAGCTGGAGAATCCGGCGCCGGCGGAGCGGCTGACGCGCATCTTCCGCTCGGTGTGGCCTGAAATTGAAAAGAAGCTGGACACCGGCGTCACCAAGCTGCTGTCGGAGCATCCGGAAGAGGCCTATGAGTTCTATGCCAGGCGCTATGGAGTGGGCCATGCGGAGGTCAACTTCCAGGGCATTTTGCGCGAGGACGGCATGCTGACCATCCGCCGCCAGGTGACGGTGGAGACGTTCTGGGAGACGAAATCGCTGGACACATTTCTCTCCCTTCCCGAGGGAAACAGTCACAACCGGGATAGCGATCTGGCTCGCGCCGACGTCGTTTCCCTGGAGCCGGGCCGGCACGTCGAGGCGCGGGTGCGAGATGCAGAGCCTGACCGGCTGGCGGCAGAACTTATATTTGACCCGCCCCTGAAGCCGGGGGAACGCACCAGCTATCTCATGACGGAGCGCTCCATCGAGCCGATTTATGACTTGAGCGAGGGAGCGACGGAACGCACCAAGTACTTTGGCTGGAGCGTCTACCGCCCCACGCGCTCGCTAACGATAACCGTGACCCTCCCCCAAAGCCTGAAGCCGCTCAACCCCCGCGTAGAGGTCATGCGCGCCTCGACATTCGGCTTCAGCGGTGAACGGGTCGAGGAAGCAGAGTCATCGCGTATGCAGGAAAGCCTGCAGCTACGCCAGCGCAACAGCGGCGAGTGGGTCCTATCGCTCACCGTCGCTTTCCCGGTGCACGGGTTTATTTATAAGGTGGCGTGGGATATCAGGTGAACGCGCGAAGCGACGACTGCTGACAAAAGCGATTTTGCACCTATTTACTCTCAAGCATCTGTAGAAATTCATAAGGGCGAAGGATCTTAATACCTTCGTATTCATCTAGCGTCAGTAAATCGGCATCGCCTGTGACAATGCAATCAGCGCTTCCTTCGACGGCGCAGGCTAAGAAAATGTCGTCTTTAGGATCGCGTGAGACACCCTTCAGCACTAGAGTGCCTGCTGTAAAGAGTGCATCATTCTCGATGACATCCAGAAGCGGCTGCGGATCTACGACCATGTAACGCTTAAGTCGAGGCCTTGCCAATACAGCCTGGAGTTCCTCCCACATTGCAGGTGATATGAGGTAGATAAAAGAATCCTGCTCCCAATGATCAATAATGCGGGAGATAGTTTCGCCTCGGGAAAGGAGGAAACTAACAATCAGGTTGGTGTCGAGAACAGCGCGCATCTAGTGAACCACTATTATTCTTCATTACGCTGTTCATCACGGAGCGCCTGGCGTACTTCGTCAACCAGGGCCAACGCCTCTTCCTCAGTTAACCGGCTTGCAGCTGCGTTTTCGTCGGCCGCTTCGCGCAGGCGAGCAAAGCGGGCGGCACGCGCTTCCTTATAGCGCAGATAGGTCTGATATTCATCGTAGGAAAGGATGGCAGCCATTGGTTTGCCGTATGTTTCTACAACGACAGGTTCGCGCTGCGTGCGGGTCCAATCGATTACTTCCCGCGTCTTCTTCTGTAACTCAGTGGAGGTCACTGTTCTAGACATAGCAACTTCCTCTTTCTGTAAATTATGGAAATTATGTAAGTTATATAATTATTATATCACGGAAACGCTAATACGGTCAGTCCCGAACAACAGGCAAGACAGCCGGATATGCAACGCTGAGGCTCTTCTGAACCTCGTTGTTGTAGCGCTGCAGCTCTTCGCTGGCGCTGTCCACGCTGGCCTCCACGGTCAGGGATGTGAGTAGGGACACGTTGGGTTTGACGGCAAGCGTCAGGCTAATGGCCACCTGCTCACCACCGGCCAGGTCCCCCAACTGCCACACAACCGTCGTCCCCACCACATCCGGCGCGGGCGTGGCGCTGACGAAGCTAAGCCCGGCAGGCAGTTGCAGGTTTAGCTCGCTGGCAACAGCCTCCGGTCCACCCTGGTTGCGCACAAGCAGGTTGTAGGTGACCTCTCCACCGGGCAGCGCGTTCGTCGCCCCATTCATGGTTAGCGCCAGGTCGGGATGAGCCGAGCCTAGCGTCAGGTCATCGACCCAGGCCGCAATCGGCGTCTGGCCCTCCTCCCACGCCGCCTCCAGGGTCAGCGTAATCGTCTCGCCCAACCAGGGGCTGACGTCGAGCGAGGCATGCTGCCACTCGCTTGTGGGGTTCTGCAGGGTAGCCAGCTCGGTATCGTTGATGCGCACTTGCAGCCCGTTGCTGGCGCTTTCGCCGTAAACCTGGTACAGGAGGGAGAGATAGGGCGAGTACAGGCCAGGTGAAACAGTCAGCGTACGGCTAATGGTGGAATTTCCGGCGGCAATGTTATAGTGCCGGGCCTTGAGGAGACCCCTTTCATCCGAGGCGAACAGGTAGAGCTGGCCGTCAAGCACAAGAGGCTCATAGTATAGAAGGCTGGAGCTGTCTGCCAGATCCACGAACGTGGTAGGATCTCCCTGCTTATTGATCATAATGTAGCGGAGATTCTGCTCATATTCATGTCGCAGCGCGAGATGAGTTGTTCCTTCCGCGTCCACGAACGCTTCTGCATGGCTAACGTAGTGAATGGGTTCAGCAATAAGCTGGGGAGTAGACCAGACACCGTCAGGAGTGCGCTTGGAATAAAGGATTTCGTAACTGGGTGTCGTCCCTTTATAGCGTTGGGTAATTAGATGAAGGAGACCATTGTGTGCTCTGAAGTCAAGCACCCTCGCACTTGCCATATACCCGGCCAATGCTGAGAGTTCCTGCTCAGACCATCTCCCATTCGGGCTGCGGTGCATGTAATTGCAAGAACCGGAGCCCCAGAAGATAAGGTGCAGTGCGCCCTCATCATCAACCTGAGCAGCAAGGTCTTGCCAGTGGAAAGAAGTCTTATGGCGCTGCGGTGCTTGACCCCACTCACCCCCCGGCGGCTTACGCCAGTAGTAAAAAGTATTTCCAATCCAGTAAGGCACAAAGATGAAGTGCAGACCGCCGCGCCCATCGGCGAGGAAATGGAAGGGCCCGGCGGCGCCATCGAGGGTCACGCTCTGAGCCTGCGACCAGGGCGTGTCTGTGCCAGGGATGCGGGAGTGGTAATGAAGTGAATAGTTCCCAATCCCTCTCACCATACGCATGAGGTGCAGCTTGCCATCGCTGTATAGCAGCCAGCCATTATCTCCGTCGAACGTATCCGGCGTAGACCAGGGGCTATCGAGAGGTTTCTCAAGATAGACGATATGGCCGCCATCGTTGATGAGAACATGCAGACCGCCATCATTGTCAACTTCCAGGGCCAGGGCTGCGCCTGCACCTGCAGCGGGATAGAGGTTGACAGGATCCGACCAGTTCCCTTCTGGCGAACGCTCGACATAGTAGATATCACGGCCGCCTTCTTCCGTATAACCAGGCCAGACGATATGGATGCGCCCATCGAGGCCCTGACGGGCGAGGCGCACGCCACTGACCGAAATCCCCAAATCTGGGTCGACTATGGATTGCAGACTGTCCAAAGTAACTGTTGGCGTCACCTGGCCCATGTGTAGTGCACTATCCCCGGTGAAGCGTTGGGCGTTGGAGACGGTGGGAGGCACCGTTCCGCTTCCGTGCCACGCGGCCGGCAGCGATGTGCCCTCAAAAGTACCTTCCGGCAGCACGTTGTCGGCCGGCGGCAACACGACGTTAGCAACTATGTCCTGTGGCTCGCTGGCGAATGTGGTTGCGGGCGGCTGGCCGTAGCCTTCCTTTGACCAGGAGAGGATGTAATAGTCCGCATCCTCACTGGCCGTATAGAGGGCATAATGGCCGTACGCATCGGAACGGTTGTTGAGGAAGGGAGCGGGTGAACTATTGGCAAGTACTCCCTGTAAGGGCGCTCCGCCGTTATCAGTGACGTGTCCCGCGGCGGACCAGTCATAGAGAGTCAGCGTTCCCGGATAATGAACCCAGCGACTGCGATTGTAACCAGCGTCGTTGGCCCGCAGGCGAATTTCGTAAGGGATGCCCCTGGGCAGGTCAATCGTGCCGCTAATTTCGGTCGTGTCCCATATCAGCCGGTTCCAGTCAGAATCGCCGTGCTGCCGGACCTCCACATCATAACTGCCCATCCCGGCGCCGCCGCTGTCCTGGCCTAGCCAGAAAAGCGTGGGCACTGCGGGGGCCAACTCAGGAAACGGAGGCCGGAATGCCACTGTGGGAGGCGTCACGTCCGTCGTTTGCCATTGCAAGAACCAATCGGTGCTACCTTCCCTAAAAGTGGAATCCGAATCGTAAAAGCTGTAATAAAACAGCTGCTCGCTATAGGTCCAATACCATTCTCCCTGATATTGAATGAAATGAACACCAGTGAAATTAATGCCGTGGCCAGCCGGTGACCAGGAGCGCACATAGTGGTCAACGTTTTGAAAACCGTGGGAATTGCTGAGACGCCTGGTACTACCGTCGGCAACTTCCATGAGCCAGACCTCCAACCAGCCATCCCCATCACTGTCTCCGCTATAGGCAATGTACTTCCCGTTGGGGGACCAGGCGGGATAGGCGCTGGGATGTGGGGTAGGTAGCCGCGTTACTTCGCCGTTACTCAGGTTCATACGCCAGAGCTGGTGAAGGCCACCACGGTTTGAGACAAAAAGGATTTGCTCCCCATCCGGCGACCAGGCGGGCATGCCATCATAGGCCGGATGATTGGTGAGCCGCCGCAAATTGCCGCCATCAGCGTCTATCAGGTATATCTCCGCCTGCCCATCACGAGCGGATTGGAAAAGAATTTGCTTGCCGTCAGGTGACCAGCGCGGATAGACATTTTCGGCCGGGCTGGAAGTCAGTTGTACCAGCCCGCTGCCGTCCCTGTTCATCGTGTAAATTTGGAAGACACCCGTTTGGTTTGAGGCGAAAGCCACGCGAGTCGCACCGCGATTGAAGTCAGGCTGGATTTCTGCGTAGGGAGTGGCGATGAGCGGCGCAGCATCAGAAGCGCCATAGCTGGCCTGATAAATATCCCAGTTATTATTGCGGTAGGTCTCGAAAACGAGGGTGGTCCATTCATGTATGTTCCCAGTGCTCTCCGGTACAACCGGCGCAGGACTGACCGCTGCCGTACTGACGGACCCCGGCCAGTACGGCACCTGGCCCAGTTGTGGGTCAAGCGGCAACAACCGCACAGGTTTCTCTTCTTCTGAATCCTGGGCAACAGTGGAAGAAACGCGCGCGCTCATAACAATGGCGAGCGCCAGGGACAAAAGTATAAGAAATGCGTGTCGCATTGGCCGTAAGCCTCCCGCGCTGACTGGCAGCTATGGTATGGTGTGATGATCAGAACTTCCCGAGCGGAAGTGTAGCAAAATTGGGGAAAAAGTCTAAGAGGGGTCAGCTATCAGGGGTCAGCCGTCAGCTGACCCCTGATAGCTGAAAGCTGACCGCTGACCCCTTATTCCGGACTACCAAACGCAAACAGATCTCCCAGCGATTCGCGCTGGTAGTTTCGCCTGATTGCTTCGGCAAAGATGGATGCAACAGAGAGGACGCGCAGTTTAGGGTAGTTCTTGACACGATCCAGCCGCACGGTATTGGTCGTGACCACTTCGCGAATTGCCTCTACCTCTTCCAGCCGCTCTAAAGCGTTTCGTGTGAAGACCCCGTGCGTGCAGACGACGCTAATCTCCTGGATGCCGTGGTTGGTTAACAAACGGCTCAACTCCACCACTGAGCTGCCCGTAGCGATTTCGTCATCATAAATGATGGCCCGCTTGAAGCCGCGCACCGCCTTGCCGACCAGGCCGCTAATGCGCACCTTTGTGTCCGATATACGCTCTTTTTGCCCCGCTGCCACCGGCAAATTGAGGCTGTCTGCAAAACGCCCGGCCGATTTGGCCCCACCCACGTCGGGCGCGACGACAACTGTTTCATCGAGATTGCTGCCGACAAAATGATCTTGCAGCACGGGCCGCGCTGTCAGTGGGTCAGCCGGAATATTAAAAAAGCCATGTACCTGCGGCGAATGCAGGGTCATCAATAGCACCTGGGTGGCGCCGGCGGTGACCAGCAAATCGGCGACCAATTTGGCCGTAATGGAGATGCGTGGGGCGTCTTTTTTATCGGAGCGCGCAAAGGAGTAGTAGGGAATGATGGGAATGACCGATTTGGCCGCCGCGCTCTTGGCAATGTCGAGCATCATCAACAGCTCAACCAGGTGATCGTTGACCGGCGGGTCGAGCGACTGGACAACGAAAACGTGACGCGAACGCACGCTTGCGCCAAGCTGGACGTAAAGATTATCATTGCTAAAGCGGCTGATGTGTGTGTCGGAGAGTGGGATGGCGAGATGTTCGCTAATCTGCTGCGCCAGCTCGGGATTGGAGTTGCCGCTGAAGATGCGAACGTCGCTGGGATCTAGTTTAGGCATACGGCTCTACGGCTCCATTTTCTGTTCAGTCATTGCCGGTTCTTCAGTTATGGGATGGGACACAGATGAACACAGATTATCACAGATTGGAGAAGGGTGGTAGGCTGCTGGGAGGGGATGGCCCTGGATTTAGCGTTTCCGGAATGTATGGCGGCGGTGCCAGTCCAGTGATTCGGGAAACGGCCACAAGTCGCGGTCGGGCGGCGCGATGAAGGGGCGGTCATCCATCGTCGCAAGGTGGCCGGGGATATTGTCGTTGGCCGACAGTTGGGGCGAGAGCTGGATGCAGTAATTGGTGCGAATGGTGGCCAGCCCCTCGTCAAACGTCCAGTGACACAGGCGGCAAAGGGCCAGACCATTGCGCGGGTCGTCGTTCTGGCTTTCGCTCCAGGGGACAATGTGCGCGGCCTCGATGGCCGTGTGCCCATCTGCCGTCAGAATCCGCACGCCGCACAGCGCGCAACGGTGTTCGTAGGCGCGGACGATGGCGCGGCGGAAGCCCTGGTCGCGCACGGCTGTCTCTTCCACAGCCGTTGCGAACGCCGCAACAGGCTCCTTTATCTGTTTCTTAGCCCGCTGCAAGAGGGTTTCACCATAGTGGAACGCCTTGACATTGACAACGCCCTGGTGCAACAGACGCTGGTGCAACCGGGGATGGAAGTAGGTCTCGATGAGAACACGGCGCAGCGTTTCACGTCCATCATCGCTACAGAGCAGCTCGAAAAGTGGCTCATCCAGTTTAGCCCCAAACGCACTCTCCTGCAGCCTGGTCACGGACTGGATGGAGGAAGTATTCCTGATGTACTCTCCGTAGCCTGGCTTAGGCTGCAGATGCCAGAACCCTTCGCTGCGCATGTGAAAGAAGGGCGTCGCCACGTTGCCCCGCTCCCGCCCCATAGGCCGCACAATGGCCCAGTAGATGTCGAACAGTTCGCCCAGCTCCGGTGTTAGCTCAATCAAGTTGGCAAAGATGGTGCCCTCGGCGAACTGGTCGATGACGGAAAGCAGGAGCAGGGGCTTGTGCGGCGCCTGCCCGCGGCTGTCCTCGCCCCACGGATTGCTGCGGTCGGCGCGGAGGGTGCTGAAGCGGCGGGTGTAGGTGGTGAGGGGGTTGGGCATGGATAATCCGCTACTCTTCCTCCCCACCCCCATCCGCCTGCCGCCGGTACTCATCAAACAGCCAATCAAAAAACCGCTTCTTCAGCGATGGTTCATCGGTGACATGTTTGTAGAACTTGAAATTATCCTCGACCATCTCTTCGAAAAGGCTTTCGGCTACCTCGTCGAAGGTGAGGCGGGCGTTTTCGGGGGAACTGACGCGGATGCTTGTTTCCAGGGCCGGATCTTCGGCCAGTTTGTTCTGTAGCTGGCGTACGGCTGCTTTGTTGTCGTCGGTAGGGTCGATGCCGCCAAGACGGTTCAGCTCTTCCAGGATGAGGGAGAGCGGCTCCAGCTCTTCGAGCGTGGGTTGCCAGCCGCCGCGCTGGCCCGAGATTGGCTTGAGACGGGTGTTGCCGCCCTGCAGGTCGATGCTGCCTTCGAACGTCTGCTGCAGCCGGAATTGCTCCATGTCCACGTCTTGCTGGACCTCCAGAGGAAGCTGCTCTCGTTGTTCGATAACCAGACTGGTCAGCAGCAAACGGCCGAAGTGGAATAGCTTTTCCCATTCTGTCTCTGCAAAGGGCAGTAACTGCGAAAGAAATGCATAGAGGCGCACGAAGTCGCGCAGGTGCTTGCGGAATTCGATCTGCTCGTCGTGCGTCGCCTCTTCAAAGCGTTCGACCGCAGGCCGGATGAGGGCGTAGAGGTCGCCCAGTTGGTCATGGCTGCCCTGTAGATAGACCTGGATAAAAGCATCTACCTCGTCCATATCGAAGAAGTGATACGATTCGATTTCGCTCTGTAGCTGGTAGAGCACGTTCGGTTCAGTGCCTTCGCTGAGAATGGTGGCCTGGTAATATTTCTGGAACGCATTCTGGATATCCTCGGCCTCGTTGACAAAGTCCAGGACCATGGTCTCTTCCTTGTCGGGATGTGTGCGATTGAGCCGGGAAAGGGTCTGAACCGCGTTGAGACCGCTGAGCTTCTTGTCCAGGTACATCGTGTGTAGCAACGGCTGATCGAAACCGGTCTGGAACTTTTCGGCCACGATGAGGAAGCGGTAGCCGTCCTTCTCGAATGTTTCAGCCGTCTTGCTCTCGGGAATGTACTCGCCCATGGCCCGGGTGTTCATCTCGGTCTCGGTGTAAGAAATGCCGGTGTCTGTATCTGTGACCTTGCCCGAGAAGGCAACCAGCGTGCGGTAAGGATAGCCCTGGGCCTTGATGTACTTATCCACAGCCAACTTGAAGCGCACGGCGTGGGCGCGGGAGCGGGTGACAACCATTGCTTTGGCGCGACCACCGACCCGGTGCGCGACCTGCGTGTGGAAATGTTCCACGATGACGGCGACTTTGCGCTGAATGGTCTGCGGATGGTCATCCACGAAGCGCATCAACAGGCGCGTGGCCTTTTTCTTGTCGTAATGGGGGTCGTCTTCCACCTTTTTGAGGAGGCGGAAGTAGCTCTTGTAGGTGGTGTAGTTGGCCAGCACGTCCATAATGAAGCCTTCGTCAATGGCCTGGCGCATGGGGTACAGGCTGAAGGACTGGTACTCGCCGTTGGCTGCCTTGCGCCCGAAGAGCTGTAAGGTCTTCTCCTTGGGTGTGGCGGTGAAAGCGAAGGTGCTGACGTTGGGCAGGTGGCGGCGCAGAGCCATCTCACGGATGAGGACGTCTTCCATATCCTCGCCGTCTTCCTCGGTTTCGTTGTCCTCCTGGCTGAGAGCGCGGTTAAGCTCCTGCACTGAAGAACCGGACTGCGACGAGTGCGCTTCGTCGACGATGACGGCGAAGGTGTTGCCCGAAAGTTCGCCAATCTGCCGCGAGATGACCGGGAATTTCTGCAAGGTGGTGACGATGATTTTCTTGCCCTCTTCCAGCGCCTGTTTCAGTTGGCGCGAGGTCTGGTCGATGTTTTCGACCACGCCGCGCTTCTGTTCGAAGTCGCGCATGGCCTGCTGCAACTGACGGTCGAGAACGCGACGGTCGCTGATGATGATAACGGTGTCGAATATGAGGTTGTCCTCGTCGTCGTGCAGAGTGGATAGCTGGTGGGCCAGCCAGGCGATGGTGAACGTCTTGCCGCTACCGGCGCTGTGCTGTATCAGATAGCGTTGACCCGGGCCGTTCTCACGAGCATCTTGAATCAGATCACGCACCGCAGTCAGTTGGTGATAGCGCGGGAAGATGAGCGCTTTCCGGCCCGTTTTCTTGCCCTGGTCGTCAACGGTTTCGTAGAAACGGATGAATTGCTGCACGAGGTTGAGAAC
>CAZRTM010000017.1:37781-43611 GCA_964602995.1 uncultured Ardenticatenaceae bacterium | reverse complement strand
GTGGCCGCGACGCTGACGCTTTCTGGGCGGGACGCGGCCGGTAACCTCTCTGCACCATTAAGCCGCAGCTTTACGGTGGATACGGTGCGACCGGCTCTGTCGATGAATAGCGAGATTCCGGCGCAGGTATACCGTGGCGAACCTGTGGTTATCAGTGGGTTGGTCAGCGACGGTGGCGGGCTGAGTGAGTTAACGGCCGTGCTTGTCGCGCCCGACGGCGACAGCCTGCGGCAACCAATCAGCATCAACGGGCCGGCCTGGCAGCATACGCTCACTTTCGGCGAGACGGGGGACTTTACCATCTACCTGGAGGCGCGGGATTACGCGGGCAATACGCGCAGCGTGGGGCCGTTTGTGGTAACGGTTGCGCCGCCAGATGAGCCAGGTGAGCCTGTGCACCGGTATTACCTACCGTTGGTCTTTCGCTAATGGGATGCGGTTTGTCTGGCTTATACCTGTCTTACAGTCCAAATCCGCGAGGATTTGCTTCAATTGCACTAAATATATTGACATCATTAATATAATTAGTATTATTAAAGCAAATTAGTCGCTTAGCCGCCGTTGTGATATTGCATTTATTCGTTGTATCAATGGAGGTAGGGTGGATAAAAGCAACATGGTCCACTCAACTGCATACGCTGAAAATGAACAGGCACTGGTCGCGCCACTGTCGTACTTCAGGGCAACTGACCTGGAAGTTGCTGGCGGCAAAGCAGCGAACCTGGGAGAGCTGGCACACGCCGGCTTTCCGGCGCCGCCCGGTTTCGTCATCACCACGAAGGCGTACGAACAGTTTGTGACGCACAATGAATTGGTGGGCGTCATAGCGAATGTGTTGGCCCAAGGGAACGGAGAGGGAGCAACGATTCGGGATGCCTTCCGTAATGCCGCCATCCCGCCCGAACTGCAGCAGCGGTTTGTAGAAGCCTATCAGAAGTTGGGTCACGGAGCCGTCGCCGTGCGGTCCAGCGCGACGGCAGAGGACCTGCCAGAGGCGGCCTTTGCAGGACAGCAGGACACCTACTTGAATGTCGTGGGGATAGAGCCATTGCTGGATGCCGTACGTCGCTGCTGGGCCTCGTTGTGGAGCGACCGCGCTATCATATACCGCCAACGTCTGGACCTTGACCAGGCGGCAGTCAGGATCGCCGTCGTCGTGCAGCGCATGGTGGATGCGGAGGTGGCGGGGGTGCTCTTTACGGCCAATCCGATCACCGGCGCCAGGGATGAAGTGGTCGTGGATGCCAGCCCAGGCCTGGGTGAGGCAGTCGTGTCGGGACAGGTGACGCCTGACCATTATCTCCTTCAGCGACGGACGGGGAGCCTCAGCCAGTTGCTGCCTCGCACACAGTGGCGCATTGTTGAGCGGCGCCTGGGACAGCGCGAGGTCGTCATCCGGGCGCGGCCGGGTGGGGGGACTGAGCAGGCAGTGGGGCAGGCTGCGGACAGCCCCGCGCTTTCAGACGAGGCCCTGCGGCGTTTGGCGCGCCTGGGCGAGGCCATTCAACAACAGTTTGGTCACCCGCAAGATGTGGAGTGGGCCTGGGCCGGGGACATGCCCTATATTCTGCAGGCTCGTCCCATTACGGCGTTGCCAGAACCGCCGCCGCAGGCCAACCGGTTGGAGCGGCAGCTCGCCAGCAATTTTGCGGAGATGCTGCCCATCCGGCCTTATCCACTCGATCTCACAGCCTGGTTACCGGCAGTGGGCAGTGCAGTGGAGCCGCTCTTCGATCTGCTGGGTCTGGAATGGCATTTTCGCGATCTGTTCATCGAGGAAGACGGTACGGTTCTGCGCCTGCAGCCGCAACTGCCACGCCCGACCTGGAGGGTCCTATTGGCGCCGCTGCGGCTGCTCACCCGCATTGCGCGCTACAACGCTGCACAGTGGCGCTCCGATCCTCTGTTGCTTGAAGCAATCGAACAGGCCAGGGAGTTAGAGTCGCGTAATTTGCAGGCACTTTCCTGGGGTGAGCTGCTGGCAATGCTCTCTGAAGCAAAGAGAATACCGGCTGTGATTGGCCAGGTGCGTGCGCGATACCTTCCGCCGGCTGCCTTTGCGCTACTCAGGCTTCGTCTGCTGCTGGCATTGTTGGGCAGGGGGCAAATGATGGGAGTCCTACTTTCAGGCGCGAGCAATAAGACGCTGGAGGCCAATCAGGCCCTGGAGGAGCTGGCTGCCACGGTCCGCACCCATTCCGAGTTACGCACTATCTTTTCGACCTTTTCGACGCATGAACCGTCCGAGCTATGGGCAGCGTTAGAAGCTCACCCGGCAGGCGATACTTTTCTCGCTGGACTGCAGCACTTTTTAGACAGATATGGCCACCGCGAAACGGTTCTCAGTACGGCTCTAGAGCCAGCCTGGAAAGATGCGCCGGAAATGGTGTTGGGCATGGTGCAGAGCTTTGTGGAGCATTCGCCGCCGTCCAGAAAGGAACGACCAGCGTGGGAAGAGGCGCGGGATTCATTGCAACGGCACCCGCTGCTGCACCTGGCGCCGTTACGCGCCTCGTTCCTGAAGCTGCTGACAGAAGCACGCGAATTGCTTCCGGCGCGGGAGGATACTCATTTCTACGCCACGTTGGCGCTGCCCGTATTTCATCGCACAACGCTTGAGCTGGGCAAGCGCCTGGTTGCCGCCGGTGTGCTGGATAATGCTGAGGATCTGTTTTACTTCAAGCTGGAAGAGCTAGAGGATGTGGGGCGCAGTCTCGTTGCAGGGCAAGCGCCACAAGCTGTTGTACAGGCATGGCGAGCCACTGTAGCCCGCCGCAAAGCAGCTCGCCGCCGGCTTGAGGGCGTCCCGCTGGTTGACCCACGCCTGCTGCCGCAGAGTACAATGGTTGGCGTTGGCAGAGCAGGAGCGCTATTAAGTGGAACGCCAGGAAGTCCCGGAATAGCGGAAGGACCGGTGCGCATCGTGCGTGACAGCCATGAGTTCAACAAATTGCGCTCTGGCGACGTACTGGTGGCGCCATACACAAATCCGGCATGGACGCCGCTTTTTCAGAGAGCGGTCGCCGTGGTTGTGGATAGTGGCAGCCCGGTCTCTCATGCAGCAATTGTGGCGCGGGAATATGGCATTCCTGCCGTCATGGCCACGCTGAGCGGGACGAAAACAGTAGAGGACGGTGACCTGGTACGTGTTGATGGCAGCCAGGGGTTAGTTTTTCGTGTAGATAGCATAGAATAATAAATATAATGGACAAAAATGAAGTAGCAACACGGGAAGAAATGGTGAGTAGGGCGGCTCAGGTTATTCTGGATTTCAGCGAAACCATACGGTTACGGACGCTACCGAACTGGGTGAACGCCAACCTGACCATTTCACAGATTAAGGCCATTGCCCTCCTGGCGCACCATGGTGCCCTTGCGGTGGGGGAGTTGGCGGGATTACTGGATGTCGGCAGCCCCGCCGCCAGTATTCTGGTACAGCAATTAGTGGAGCAGGATCTGGCGAAACGGACGGAAGACAACCAGGACCGCAGACGCACATTAGTCAGCCTCACCGATGCTGGTAAACGGGTGGTTAGCGGACAGCGCCAGTTGCGGGAGGCAAAGTTGCAGCAGTGGCTGGAGCAGATGGACGACGAAGCGTTACAGAATCTGTTGGACGGGTTAGGAGCGTTGTATGAGATAGCCCGGATTGAGCAACCGCATGACTCCTGATAAGTTGACAGGGGTAGGGAAGCAAACAACGCTGGTCTACTCTTTACCGGAGAATCATAGTTAAATTAACCTTTTTTAGCTTAACTATCAATTATTACTCCAGTAGAGTGCTGCACAAATAGGCACAATGGGCTACGGACCCTTTCTTGACCGTCGCGAGAGCGCACCTACAATGTAGTGCAGTCGAACTCTAATCGCGCCGGAGATTGGCGCGCTCGGCTACTACTGGCCTGGCCAAATTCTGGATACCGCCGGCCTCGTCAGCCCAGGCGCCGTACCTTACCTTCCCGTTCCTGATGACCAACGACTTGGTCCCGCCGTCGGAGCCATTCCACTTGACCTGGTGCGTGACGACCGGCCGGACTATGTCGTAACGTTGCCCATCTTCGGCAAGCGAAATGTGCTGGACAGTGAGTGGTTCGCGCGCATGTATGTGCTGGTGCAACAGACCCCAACCCAGGCGCCAGGGTGTCCCTGGACCGAGGAGCCTATCCTCGTCTTTGCGCGCCGCGATATCGTTTTCGCGCGCAGACCTTAGGCGATCAATTGGGCAGTAACTGGACTGTCTCCCTCGTCTAGTTTACTATGAACGGTAGTGTTACCTTCTCCAGTTAGGAGTTGGTGGCAGGTGCATTTTCTCTTTTCTATACGAAATTTCGGGCAGATAGCAGGAGGACCGGATACGATGAGCGAGTTATTGCGAAACTATATAAATGGCGAGTGGCTTTGGGCCAGCACAGACGACGCCCTGGACGTCGTCAACCCGGCCACAAACGAAGTGCTGGCACGGGTGCCTCTGTCTGGCAGAGACGACGTGGCGCGAGCAGCGGAGGCAGCAGCAGCGGCACAGAGGGAATGGCGGCGGGTGCCGGTGACGGACCGCATCCAGTACCTCTTCCACATGAAGCAGATTCTGGAGGAGAATTTCGAGGAGATTTCACGCACCATTACGCTGGAGTGCGGCAAGACGATTGGGGAATCCCGCGGCGAAATGCGCCGGGCCATTGAAAACGTGGAAGTGGCCTGTGGTATGCCCATGCTCATTCAGGGGGACGTGGTGGAGGATATCGCGCGCGGGATTGACGAGCTGATGATTCGCCAGCCGGTGGGCGTCGCCGCGGCCATCACTCCTTTCAACTTCCCCGGCATGATTGCCTTCTGGTTCCTGCCTTACGCCATCGCAGCCGGGAACACCTACATCGTCAAGCCCTCTGAAAAAGTGCCACTGACCATGCAACTCGTTTTTGAGCTGTTCGAAGCGCTGGACCTGCCACCGGGCGTCCTTAACCTGGTGCACGGCGGCAAAGAAGCGGTTGACGCTATCCTGGAACATCCCACCATCAATGCCATCAGCTTCGTAGGCTCCACCCCGGTTGCCCGCTACGTCTATGAGCGCGGCGCGGCTCATGGCAAGCGCGTGCAGGCCCAGGGTGGCGCCAAGAACCCAATCATCATCCTGCCTGACGCTGATATGGAAGCAACCACGCGCATTACGGCTGACTCCGCCTTTGGTTGCGCCGGGCAGCGCTGCCTGGCAGCCTCAGTGGCCGTGACTGTGGGCGAAGCACGCCATACCTTCACAGAGGCCATTGCTGATGCTGCCCAACAGCGGGTCACCGGCTATGGATTGGACGAAAGTGTGCAAATGGGACCGGTCATCAACCATCCCAGTCGCGAGCGGATCGAGGCCCTTATTCAAAAGGGAGTGGACGAAGGCGCAGCGCTGGTGGTGGATGGGCGGAAGGCGAGCATTGCAGGCTACGAGCGAGGCAGTTTCGTGCGCCCCACCGTTCTATCCGGCATCCCGGCGGACGGCGAAATAGCTCGCACCGAGGTCTTTGGCCCAGTGCTCAGCCTGATTCACGCCGACACCATCGACGAGGCTATCGACATCGTCAACCGCGGCAATTATGGCAACATGGCCTGCCTTTTCACCAGCAGCGGCGCGGCAGCGCGCAAATTCCGCTATGAAGTAGAAGCGGGCAACGTGGGCATCAACATTGGTGTCGCTGCCCCTATGGCTTTCTTCCCTTTCAGCGGCTGGAAAGACAGCTTCTTTGGCACGCTGCATGGGCAAAGCCAGCACGCCGTCGAGTTCTTCACACAGACCAAGGTGGTCGTGGAACGGTGGCCCAGCGAATGGAGCCGTCGCTTCTAG
>CAZRTM010000017.1:0-37681 GCA_964602995.1 uncultured Ardenticatenaceae bacterium | reverse complement strand
TAGGCTTCCGCTCCCTTGATGTAGAGCTGGACGATGCGCGTGCTGATCAAGGCCATCAGTGGTATGAGCGTACCCAGGAGAGGCCATGCCGCATAGGCCAGAGGAACGGCAACACCCGCCAGAGTAAGCCAGAGCAAAATGACGGCAAAGGGGTCCATGACCAGGAAAACGGCTGCATTGCGTAACGCAAGCCGCAGCCGTTGGTCTTCCTGATGCATGTAAAAGGCGGGGACGAAGGGCTGGGGCAAAACCCACGTCAGCAACAAGCCGGCCATGAACCAGGACACCAGGCGCGACCACTCGGCGCCGATGCTCAGGTAGAACCATATATTGCCCAGCAAGATAATCGTAATCGCGCCGGAAAGAGCCACCCACTGTACGAAGAAACGCAGATGCTCACGCGCCAGCTCCCAGAGCATGCGCCAGGGTACCGCGCGCCGTTCGCTGAGCCGTAGTGCGATGCCGTAGAAGGCGCCCATGAGGTAAGGCAACGGCAGGAGCAGAACGCTCAGAAAAGAGCCGAACAGCCCCACCACGACGAGCAGTAAGGATTCATCCCACAGGTCGGTAAAGGCCAGGCGTATGGCGCGGAAACGGTACATCGTGAGCTATACAGCCCCGGCCCGAACCTGGGCTACAAGGACGTCCACGCCCTGTTGGCGCAACGTTTGCACCATTTCAGGTGGGGCGTCCTCGTCTGTAATAATATGGCTAATAGCAGCGGTATCCATGATCGTCATCAGGGATTTTACGCCGAACTTACTGCTATCGAGCAAGAGAACCACGGTCCCGGCAGAGCCAATCATTGCCCGCTTCACCTGTATTTCCAGCACGTGCGGGTCGGTCACGCCGGCCTCAATGGTCAGCCCCGTCGCCGAGAGAAACAGACACCGCGCATGGAAATTGCGGAAGAACTGCTCGGTGGTAGGACCGACAAAGGTCGAGGATTCAGGCCGTAGGATGCCGCCGCTGCAGATGATGGTCGAATCCGGTGGTAGCGCACGCTGCAACAGTTCTGTCGTGTGCAGCCCGTTGGTCACCACCGTCAACGCTTCCCGGTGCCGCAAGTGGCGGGCCATCGCGCTCACCGTTGTGCCCCCTTCCATAATAATTATGTCCCCGTCACCAACAAAGCGCTGCACGGCACAACGCGCAATTGCCTCTTTATGCGCCTTGCGTAGTTGCCCGCGTGTTGTACGGTTAAGAACAGTTGGACCGTTCACGCCCCGCGGCCACAATATCGCCCCACCCCATGTGCGCTTAATCAGGCCATTCTCTTCCAGTATCTTGAGGTCACGCCGAATTGTCATTTCTGAGACGTTGTATTTGGCGCTGAGAGCGGGAATCAACCCATCATCTATGAAGCCAATATCCTTCAATATCTGCTGCCGTCTCTCGCTTGGTCGAACCATTTTACCCCTGTTGCTTCGTTCATAACTATGCAAATCATCTGCCCTTTTTTTATCCCAAGACAGCTATTTCGACGACGGTTCTTGCTCAATTCAGACAAGAACCGTTCAAAGTCAACAAAAAACGAGCAAGAAATGTGTTAAATTTTATCAACGTTCTCTTGACGCCGTTATACCGATAATATACCATTTAGGTGAACTCACGGGAGAGGTAAAGCGTTCCCTCTCAAAAATTCTAGCTGGCATCTTTACATGAGGCCAGAAATAGCACTGTCGCAACTATGATGCAAGTCCTTACCAATGAAAGCGGCGGTATTGTTGTATCGGCCGCACTATATGACCTCGTTGTTGCCGAGGATCGCCCCTTTGTCTCACTCTACGATGCGGACGGCCAACTACTTTGCGAGCTGTTCGTCCCCTCCAGCATCCACCCCCTCCATGACCGCGACGACACCGTAGCGCTTGACCCGTGGCAAGTCACCACTATGACAGGCCACCCGGGGTCTGGTCAGGCAGCCGTGCAGGAGATCGTGCTGAGCGTACGCGCCCAAAGCTCAACGTGGCAAGAAAAAGAATATCGCTTCCGCTGTCGCCCGCACCGCATTCTATATGAGGTCGCCGTTCGTGGCGAAGCTATGAGGCTGGCTGAAGCCAACTATTTTGGCGGTTACTACTCGGCCAACCTGCGCTGGGGCTCCGGCTTCTTCCGTTCAGGGCAGACGTTCCGGCAGGTCTTTAATCCTGAGCCGAACATAGCCGAGCAGAACTTTGCCCCTGCCAACGAGAGCCAGTCCATCGACCTTATGGGCGTACCGCTGCCCAGCCGCGGCGATTGGTTCTATACACCGCCGCCCTTCGCCTTCGCCGTTGAGGGACCCGCCAGTTGGTTTGCCGTGGGTGTGGCAGCCCAGCCTGGCGCTAACCGCTTCACGGCCATGCACTACCGTGGGCGGCGTGACAGCTTCTACCTGACCCTGGATTACGAAGGGCATACGGAAGTAGATGGCCGTTACGAGCTGCCGGCAATCAGCTTCGACTTTGCACCGGCGCCCGGCGAACCGGCTGTTGATGACCCCTATGAGGCATTGGCGCTGCACGTGGCTGCGCTGCGTGCGGACGGTCTGTTACCCGCGGCCAACATCCCTGCCCAATCAACCCCGCGCTGGTGGTCCACGCCTATCTTCTGTGGCTGGGGCGCTCAGTGCCATCTGGCCAGCGGCCGGGCCACCGGCTTTGCGAAAGGACATGCCCCTGATTTCGCACGCCAGGAGCATTATGAAACATTCCTGGCCACCCTGGAAGCAGAGCAGCTCTCGCCCGGCATCATCGTGCTCGACGACAAGTGGCAGGCGACCTACGGCCGCAACGAGGTGGACGAAGAGAAATGGCCCGACCTGCCCGGCTTCATTCGCAACCAGCACGAAGCGGGGCGGCGCGTCCTGCTCTGGCTCAAGGCCTGGGATCCGGAGGGAGTGCCTGCCGAAGAAACGATCACCAACGCAGCCGGCCTGCCCATCGCCGTGGACCCAACTAACCCGGCCTTTGAGCGCCGCTTACGGGACTCTGTGCGGCGTATGTTGTCAGATAGCGAATACGGCGCCGATGGCTTCAAGATCGACTTCACCGCTCGCATTCCCAGCGGACCCGGCATTCACATTTATGGCGACAACTGGGGCCTGGAGCTGATGAAAACCTACCTGGGCATCATTTTTGACGAGGCCAAACGGACGAAGCCCGATGCCCTGATTATGACCCACACACCGCACCCCTATCTGGCCGGCGTACTGGACATGATTCGTCTCAATGACATGAACATGGGCGCCGACATTCCGCAAGCCATGCGCCACCGTGCCCGCATCGCGCGCATTGCCTGCCCCGAGGCCATCATCGACACCGACAACTGGCCGATTGCTAACATCGCCACCTGGCGCACGTACCTGCCGCTACAGGCTGAATTGGGTGTACCTTCGCTCTACTACGCCAGCCATGTTGACGGCAGTGGCGAGCCGCTGGAGGCCAGCGACTACGAAATGCTGCGCCGTATCTGGTCAGAACTAAACCCTTCGCCGGACCCTGAGCCGAAAGGGATTGAGCAAGAGGCTGAATCATGACTACGACCGCACGGCCAATGGCTGGACACCGGATCGTATCCATTGAAAATGGAAAAGTACGAGTAGGCGACGAACGCTTTCCGTTGATCAGCGGCGAGGTGCACTACTGGCGGCTGGATCCGGCCAACTGGCGCGCCATTTTGCAGCGTACGCGCGCGATGGGCCTGTCCATCGTCGCCACCTACGTCTGCTGGGATTATCACGAGTTGGAGCCGGGTCGCTTCGATTTCCACGGCGACACGGATCCCCATCGTGACCTGGTCGGCTTCCTGGAGCTGGCCAGCGAAGAGGATTTCTGGATTATTCTGCGCCCCGGCCCCTACATTTACAGCGAGTGGAGCAACAACGGTGTGCCTGACTATGCTGCCCGCTACCACCGGCTGGACCCCGAATTCCAGAAGCTGGCCCAACCTTATATGGAAGCGGTTACTGCAGCGGCGCAACCGTACCTGGCGACCCGCGGTGGGCGCGTCATCATGTGGCAGGCGGACAACGAGATAGACCCCTGGCCGCACTGGTACACGGAGGAGATGGGGCTGGGCAATGAGCCAGGCCCCTTCCAGGGCTTCGTCCTGCGCCGCTACCAGTCCATCGCCGCGCTGAATGAAGCGTGGGGCACTTCTTATCTCGACTTTGAAGAGGTGCGCGCCACGCGCGTCATGCTGCCGGATCAGCCAGACATGATGCGCCGCTACCTGGATTTCGTCGACTTCCGCCACTGGTATGTCAACCAGGTGACAGAGTGGGCAGCCGGAACCTACCGCCAATTGGGTGTGGACGTGCCGCTGATTCTCAACACCTACAGCGGGGTCGCCACCCAGCGCTGGGCTGATATGGAGGCATTGACCGACCCGGAACGCGCGGGCACGGCTATCGTGGGACCGGACATCTACCCCAGCAACGAGTTCGCCCATCGCACTAACGAACACCGCAACTTCATGGATGCCGTGCGCTACACTCGCTCCTATTCGCAACTGCCCTATATTCCCGAATTTCAGGCTGGCATCTGGCACGACTGGCTGCCCGATGTCAAGACGCTGACCCCTAACCACTACCGGCTTATGTCGCTCTCGGCGCTGCTGGCGGGCGTCGTAGGCTGGAACTGGTACATGCTGGTCAACCGCGACAACTGGTATCAAAGCCCTATCAATGAGTGGGGCCGCACGCGACCCGACCTGTTCGCTGCTTTCAAGCAGGTGGTGGACATTTATATGGAGTTGGATCCGGCCGAACTGCAGCGGCTGACGCCCACCGCGTTAACCTATGACCCGCACCACCGCTCCACCACGCGCCCGGCCCAGTCGCTGTTGCAGGCTTTCTACGACGCCGGAATTGACTACGATTTTGTACGGCCCGAAGCGGAGTACGCGCCTGAAACCTATGGCTACCCCATTCTTTTCTATGCCGGAGACTACTGGGCATCAGCGACGGCGCAGGAGAACCTCAAACGGTATGTAGAAGCAGGCGGGCACCTGGTCCTGACAGGCACGTTCCCCCGCTTTGACGAGCATTTCCAGCCACATAACGCGCTGGACATCCCGCTGCCCGACGGCATGCTCGGCGGCGGCCCGCATCGTGGTCCCGTCCTCCTTTCGTTGGGGAACGAGCGCGTGGAGTTGAATAGCCCCTTCCTTTATAACTACGAGCGTGTGCCGGGCGACGCGATCACGGCCGAGCAGCTCCCTGTGCAGGAAATCAGCTCCGAAGAGCTGGTCCTCCAGGGCAACCTCCAGGTGGGCGCCAGGTACATCGCCGGTTTCAGCCAGCAACGGGGCCAGGGTCGCGTCACCGTCATCGGCGCCGAGCCAACACCAGCCCTCATCCGAGCCATCCACCGCTTTGCCGGCGTATCCATCCCCGTCAGCACCACCACACCAGACATCAGCGCTGCTCTCTATCGCCGGGATGACGCTTACTACCTCATCGCCGTCAACAACGGCAACGAAGGCAAGGCTGCCATGTTCTTCTTCGACCCCGACATTATCCCCGGCAGCCATATTAACCTGACCACTATATTCGGGAACAACGCCTACCCCCTGCGCGATGGAGGTATTGTACTCGAACTCCCACGCAAGGACGGCGCGGTAATATGCATTGACGGTTAGCGGAGATCAGAGAATTGGAGATTAAAGGGCATCTAGGATACTCAATCTCCAATCTCCAATCTCCAATTCTCTAAACAATGACAACAACCTCCCCATTCCAAATACGCGCCGGCCTTGAGGGCTTTTACGGCACCTTCTATACCCATCCGCAGCGCAACGACCTGATCCGCTTCCTGGGAGCAAACGGCTTCACCCATTACATCTATGGCCCCAAAGATGACCGTTATCACCGATTGCGCTGGCGCACACCTTACCGCGACGAGGATATGGACCAGTTCGCTCATACGGTGACCGTGGCGCGCGAGGCGGGAGTGGCCTTTGTCTATGCCATCAGTCCCGGCGGCTCCATCTCCTATAGCTCAGTTGAGGATTTTGCCGCCCTTTGTGACAAGTTGCGAGCCTTCTACGACATAGGCGTGCGCAATTTCAGCCTCTTCCTGGACGACATCATACCTGTGTTCCACAGCGTGCCTGACGAGCAACTGTACGGCTCGGCGGCAACAGTAAGCAAGAGCGGCAAGTTACGCATGAGCGCTGCCTACGCCGCTGCCCAGGCCGATTTATGCAACCGTACTTACCGCTGGCTGCAAGAGTTGGATCCGGCCTGCACGCTCAGCATGTGCCCCACCGATTACGCCGGCACCGCGCCGCACAGCGACTACCTGCATGAGCTGGGCCGGCAACTGGATCCGGCTATCGACGTCTTCTACACCGGCCCGCGCGTCTGTTCCACCACCATCTCCAGCAGCGACGCCGCCTCCTTCGGCGCAGCCATCCAGCGCCCACCGCTCATCTGGGACAACTACCCGGTCAACGACCTGGGCATGCAGTTCGATATGCACATTGGTCCCATCCGTGGGCGCGATGCTGACCTCCACCGCAACGTGCGCGGCATTGTCGTGAATCTTATGCTGCAACCGCAGGCATCTAAAATCGCGCTGCACACCTTCGCTGCCTATTTCGCCGCGCCCAATCACTACGATCCGGAAGTGGCCTGGCAAGCGGCCCTGCGCACAGTTGCCGGCGCTGACAACGCTGAGGCGCTGCGCCTGTTCGGCGAGAACTCCCTGCGCTCCTGCCTCACCGGCCGCGATGCGGAGGCCAGGAAGATGGACAGCCTGGCCGAGGCGACCCTGGCCGATCTGCTACAGCGGTCAACGCCCAGCGAAAGCGACGCTTTTGCCGCGCTGGACGAATATCTTACCAGTATCGACGATGCCTGCTATCATTTGAGACATTATGCCTGGTCCAATCCAGCGTTGCGGCAGGAGCTTCTGCCCTGGACGGAAAGCCTGAAATGGCAGCAAGAGATGGGGCAGTACGCGTTGCGCTTGCTTCGTGCATTAGAAAGGGACGGGTCGCCAGAGAGCAGGCGGTCCGAGGAGAGGCAAGGGGTTAACAATATCGACATCGACCGGCTCGTGCGACGCCTGAAAGAGGTAATCGCCGAAGTAAAGAAACGGCCCCACCGCATTGGCGGCAAGGCCCTGCTGCCGCTGGCTCGCTTCGCCCTGGAGCAAGCAGCGAGCGCCAGCAGTGACACAATTGCGCGCTCAGCGGTTGCATCGGAAGAGGGGTAGAGGATTAGAGATCGGAGATTGGAGATTGGGTATTTATGAGGGAACAGGTGAATCAGGCAACCGCTGCTGGACTGGATGAAGGCCGGACCACTTACAAGGGTGGTATCCTGGACGATGCCCGGCAGATGCAGACAGACGCCCGCCGCCGCGCTGAAGCGGGGTTGCTGGCAAATGGTGGCGAGCTGGGGTTGCTTGGCTCCAATGAAGCGTACCAGCAGGTCTGGGCGCGTGACAGCATGGTCTGTGGTCTCGGTCTTCTGCTCTGCGGTGAAGCAGGAGAGGAGATTCACCGTCGTTCCCTGGAAACATTGCGCGCCTTCCAATCGCCCCTGGGCAAAATCCCACATAACGTCGGTCTGCCCAACGTGCCCGATCCGGCCCTGATTGCCACTGGCGGACAGCTCGAAGCGGTAGATGCCGAGAAGCGTGGTCTACAGCCAGGTACTGCGCTGCGCGGTGTGGAAGACACCATCCACGCCGGCTGCGTCGACGGCAACCTGTGGTACATCATCGGGCACTACTGCCAGGCTCAGGCAGGCGGGGATATAGAGTTCCTGCGCAGGGCCTGGCCCAGCCTGGAAAAAGCGCTGCTCTGGCTACGCTACCAGGATTCCAACGAGTGTGGGCTGCTGGAAGTGCACGAAGCGATGGATTGGGCCGACCTCTTCGCCAATCGCTACAATGTGCTCTTCGACAACGTTCTCTACTATGCCGCCTGGCGCTGCATGGGCCAGATGGCGCGCCTGCTCAATAAATCGCACGATTGGTATCGGGAACAGGCCGCAGACGTGCGACGCAAGATTAACACCCTGCTCTGGGTTGGGCCGGAATCGCCCAAAGATTACGACTGGATTGCCAGCGTGCGCAAGGAGTGGCTCTATCCCATTCGTCGCGTGGAAACAGAGCTGGTGGAGCGACCGTTTTACCTGCCCTATATGGCCTTCCGTGATTACGCCGACCGTTTCGACACCCTCGCCAACCTCCTCGCCATTCTCTTCGGCGTCGCGGATCAGGCGCAGGCCAACAAGATTCTTGATTACATTCACGGCTGCGGCCTCAACGAGCCTTATCCGGTGCGAGCGGTCTATCCCGTCATCCACCCCGGCGAAGCAGACTGGCGCGAATATTATCGCGTGCGCAACCTGAACCAGCCCCATCACTACCACAACGGCGGCGCCTGGCCATTCATCGGCGGCTTCTACGTGGCAGCCCTGGTGCACGCCGGGCGGCTTGAGGAAGCGGAAGAACAGTTACGAAAGTTGACGCTGATGAACCGTGAAGGCCGGCGGCGCGAGTGGGAGTTCAACGAGTGGTTTCATGGCCTTTCAGGACGGCCAATGGGTTATGGGGCACAATCCTGGTCGATGGCGCTCTATATCTACGCTCATGAGGCTGTCACCAATGCGCACAAACACGAGGGGGTCCCGTTTTTGAACTTTTAACCGTCATTTTGCGTCTTAATATATAGAGTGGCATGTATCACCTGACACTCTAGCATCGGGAGTTTTCAACGTATGGAGCTAGAAGAGCTATTTCCGACTCGCCTGGGCCAGGCCCTCTACCGTTTGGCGGACACATGCAACGTGTACGCTCTGCAAGGCCCCGGGGAAGTGGTTCTCATCGATTTTGGCAGCGGGGCGATTCTGCAACATCTGGCAGATGCGGGTCTGCCGTCCAGCCCCCAAATGGGTCTCAGCCGCATTTTGATGACACACCACCACCGTGATCAGGGCCAGGGGTTGTCGCTGGCCGCCGAACGCGATATTCCCATCTGGGTACCGCACACAGAGCAAGATCTATTCCGCGACGTCAACGCTCACTGGCAGGCGCGCGGCCTGATGAACGACTATAACAGCCGCCAGGACCGCTTCTCGCTACTGGAAGCTGTCCCGGTGGCGGGCACCCTGAAGGACTACGCCAGGCTGGACATGGACGGGGCAACCATGACGGTCCTCCCCACCCCGGGCCACACCATTGGCTCCATCACACTATTAGTTGAAGGCGAGTTAACCCAGGGCAGACGCCTGGCCTTCACCGGGGACCTGATTGCCGCGCCGGGCAAAGTCTGGTCCCTGGCGGCGACGCAGTGGACCTACAACGGCGCTGAGGGAGTGGCGGCAACCATCCTCTCCCTGCTCTCGCTCAAGGAGCAGAAGCCAGACGTGCTCCTGCCTTCCCACGGCGAGCCTATTTCCGATCCTGAGCCGGCCATTGACCTGCTCATCGAACGCCTCTGGGAGTTGTTGCAACGGCGTGGGCAGAATACCGAACTGTTCGAGCTACGCGAGCGGCCCTATGTACCGGTGACCGAGCACATTCTGCGCAACCGCACCAGTCTGGCTAACAACTACGTCCTGCTCTCGGAGAGTGGAAAAGCCCTTTTCTTCGACTTTGCTTATGATTACGTCGTGGGCAACACGACAGGCAGCGACCGCGCTTCGCGCCGGCCCTGGCTCTACAATCTGGAGACGCTCAAGCGACAATATGGCATCTCCCAGATTGAGGTGGCCATTCCCACTCACTTCCATGATGACCACGTCGCCGGCTTCAACCTGCTGCGCGACGTGGAAGGCACGGAAATCTGGGTTGCCGAGAACTTCGCCCACATCCTGGAAGACCCTTACCGCTACGATCTGCCCTGCCTGTGGTACGATCCCATCCCTGTGGATCGCGTGCTGCCCTTAAGTGATCCCGGCGCGGAAGGGCCAAAGACCATTCGCTGGCAGGAGTACGAACTCACGCTATACCCCCTGCCAGGACATACCCGTTACGCCGTAGCCATCGCCCTCGAAGTGGACGGCCACCACGTTCTGGTCAGCGGTGACCAGTATCAGGGCAACAACGGTCTGGAGTGGAACTACGTCTATCGTAACGAGTTTGAAATTGACGACTACCGGGCCAGCGCTGCTCTCTACCGCCACCTGGCTCCCGATCTCATTCTGAGCGGGCACTGGATGCCGCAGTGGGTCGAGCCTGGTTACTTCGACGCTCTTGAGGAGAGTGGCGAGGCCCTTTCTCGCCTGCACCGGGAGCTGCTGCCGGAAGCGGTGATTAACAGCAGCGTCAGTGGCTTCCCTATTTCCATCGAGCCATACCAGTCCACCGTCACCGGCGGCGAGCCGCTCTCTCTGGCCGTCGAAGTGCGCAACCCCTACGATCAGGAGGTACAGGCCTTCGTCTCTCTGGTGGCGCCCGCCAGCAGCGCGGAATCAGAGTGGGTCATCAAACCGACGGAGGCATGGCTTTCCTTACCGCCCGCCCGCTCGAGCACTGTAGCATTTGCGGTCATCCCCCCACGCGGTCGCGACATCCGCCGCGCCCGTATTGGCGCTAACCTGACTATTGGTGAGGCATCGTGGGGCCAGCAAGCCGAAGCGCTGATCAATGTTCGGAGCAAGGCTCCGAGCGTCCAGACTGAAGCGCCAACCGAAAGCCGCGAGGCGCAGGAACCGGAGCAAACCTGAAGATGAAGCTGATTCCATTCGCCAGGAATGACGTCGCCCTTCTTGGCGCGTTCGATGTAGTCGTTGTGGGCGGCTCCTGCGGCGGTGTGGCGGCGGCCGAAACACTGGCCCGTGCCGGCTGGCGTGTAGCGCTCGTCGAACCCCGCACCTACCTGGGCCGCGAGCTAACCGCCACCCTGCGCCCCTGGCTGCATCGTGACGCAACCCTGGCGCGACCCGCCGATCTACTGCGCGACTTCCTGGCGCTGGAAGGGATACCGGTATCCCACTTAGACACGGTCCCAGCCGTGGGCGAGAGTGAGTTCCCCATCTCGCTCAACAACTTCAAGCGCTTTCTGGAAGACCGGCTGCTCAATGTGGGCGTGCAGCTTTTCTATGCCTCCGTGCCTGTCGGCCTGACTACGACACCGGACGGCGCTACCAGCGGGCTGGTCATCGGCAACAAATCGGGGCGCCAGCTATTGCACTGCCACACACTCATTGACGCCACTGCAACCTCGCTCCTCACGCCCCTGGCCCGGCAGAAGTCAGGGGGGTATCAGAATGGCCAGAGCGCAGCAGGCACAGCCGCTCCTTCCGGCCTGATTGCTGTGCGCACGCTGGAGTTTGACCAGGTGGGTGACCTTTCAACCTCTGTTCTGTCAGCGCCAAAAGAGCTGGGGTTGGTGCATGACCAACTCATTTTACATCGGGGCTATCGCGGCAAGGGCCACCTGCTGGTGGAGTGCCGCCTGCGACCTGACGAAGAGGAAAGGGAAGGCGCTGTGATGACGGCCAGCGGGCGCAGCGCACAAGAGCTGTCTGCACGGCGGCGGACGACGCGCATCGCCGCCTACCTCATGCAGAACGTGCCCCAATTTGAAGGCGCTACCTTTGCCGCAGCTTCCCATGAACTGTGGTTTCAGGCTGAGAACCAGGCCAGCGTGGCGACCAGCGCAACGGAACAGAGCCACGTTGCCCGGCTCTGGACCATCGATCCACTGCTCCCGGCGCCGCAAGCAACCGTTGCCGGACGGCGACTGGCAAACCGCCTGCTGGCCCAACCGCTTCCCTCGCTGCCCTTACCGCCATCAACACAGAACAACGGCTACAGAGTGGATAGCCCTGCCCCAACCATGACCATCCGCGAACCATTCAGCCCGCAGCGCGGCAAATTATTCCCTCGCGCCAACGGTACACCGGCAGCTCTACCCGTCGTCCACGAGACAGACGTCCTGGTGGTGGGTGGCGGAACCAGCGGCGCCACAGCGGCCATCACCGCGGCCAGAGAGGGAGTGGCTACCGCGCTGGTGGAGATGAATCCTGGGCTGGGTGGCACCGGCACCTATGGCGGCGTCCACAGCTACTGGTTTGGCCGGCGCGTGGGCTTCGCCGCAAAGGTGACGGAAATAGCCGTGGAACTGCACCACGAGCTACGCCAGCCTCCTCCACAAGGGGCAGTGCCGCGCTGGAACATCGAAGCCAAGGTGCAGGCGTTGATGCAGGCGGCCGAAGATGCCGGCGTCCAGCTCTATCTGAACGCCATTGTCACCGGCGTTGTGGTTGAAGAGACGGGTGACGATCAAACAGTTGTGCGTGGCGTGGCGCTGGCTACTCGTGAAGGGCCTGTGGTGCTTCTGGGGCGTGTGGTCATCGACGCCACCGGTGATGGCGACGTGGCTGCCCGCGCTGGCGCAGAGGTGATCTACGGTGCTGAGCGTGACCACGTCACGATGTGGTATTCGCTGGCCCAGTTTGCACGGCCCGGCCGCACGCGCAACAATTTCACCAGCATGGTCGACGTGGGCAATGTGCGCGATTACACACGCGCCATCCTTGCCGGCCGCCGTCGCCTGCGCGCCCGAGACCACGACCACGGCATCTATGTCGCGCCCCGCGAAAGCCGCCACGTGCAGGGCGAAGTTGTTCTGACGCTCACAGATCAGCTTCTGCAACGGCGCTGGCCCGACGTCATCAACATCGCCTTTAGTAACCACGATGTCAAGGGTCACAGCAGTTCCGATTGGGTGCGCATTGGCCTCATCCCGCCCAACCTGGAAGTTGAAATTCCGTACCGCGCTCTGCTGCCCAAGGGCCTGCACAATATCCTGGTCGTGGGCAAGGCGCTCTCGGCAACCCACGATGCCCTGCCTGCCATCCGCATGCAGGCCGACATGGAAAATTTGGGCGGGGCAGCGGCGCTGGCGGCTGTCCATGCCGTGCAGCAAGGGTGCGATCTGCGCGCTGTAGACGTCCGGACGGTGCAGGAGCAGTTGATAGAGGCCGGCGTGCTACCTGAGACCATTCTTGAACGCCAGCTCCAACCGTGGCGGCTGGAAGGAGAGGCTCTGCAGCGCATGAGCGCGGACCTCGGTTCGCAACCCCTCTACAGCTATTCCGACATGGAAATGAACGAGGTCTTCCAGGACCGCCTGCCGCCTGTGGACGTCTGCTGCGCCGGACCACGCGCAGCCGTTCTGCTGGAAGAAGCGCTGGCCAGCACGAGCGACAGGCCTCCTGGAGACGAGCGAAGGCTGCTGTTGGCGCGCCTCCTGGCCCTATTACAATCCCCTGCTGCCGTCGAACCGATTGTGGATTATCTACTTGATGCCAGCGGCGGGCCCCTTTCCGGCGATGAACTACCGGTGCGCTCCTCCCACATTCTTTACGCCGGTTCGCCACCGGATCAGGGAGCGATGCCCGATGAAGTCTATCTGCTGCATGCCCTGGCGCTGGTCGCCGACGAGCGCGCGCTGCCCGTCTGGCAACGGGTCGTCGATTTATTGGCCGGCGCCAGCGCTGAAGATGTTGAAAGTGGCGTGAAAGGCATCTTTTATTACGTGGAAGCGGTGTGCGCCGGCGCGGAACGGCTGGGACAGCCAGCGGCCATTCCCCTGTTGCAGCAGCTTCACAGCTACGCTCCGTTCCACGGCCTGGCGCAATTTGGCTCCGGCGGGCAGGAGGACCACTTCCTGGAGCGCCGCGCCTACCTGGAGTTGCTCATCGCCCGGGCGCTGGCTCGTTGCGGCAGCCCACAGGGAGCAGCGATCCTGATCAACTATCTGCAAGACGCGCGCGCCTTGCTGGCCGAACATGCCCATTCTGAGCTGGCAGCCATCAGCGGCGAGGACCTGGGCAAAGAGGCGGCTCCCTGGAACCACTGGCTGGAAGCACAGGGGGAGCAGTTAGATCCCACACCCTATCGCCGCCCTGGCGAGCCGCGCCGTGTGTGGGATGCGGTCGCTGCCGGGGAAGTGCTCATTGATCCCGGCACGCACTGCGTCCCCGCTGTTACGGAGGTGACAAATGATCACGCAAGCTGAATACGAGTCGGCCTGTCAACGCGCTCTGGGCTATTTCGAGCGCGCCGGCATCGTGCTGACCAGTGAGGAAAAAGAACGGATTGAAGTTGCAGACTTTGGCCTGGGCGAGTTGGAGCAGAGTGGGCTGCAACTGCTGACCTACATCAACACCGACCGCGTCTGTGCCAAGGAGTTGGTGCTCTTCCCAGGCCAGACCTGTCCCGAGCACCGCCACCCACCACAGGCGACCAATCCCGGGAAAGAGGAGACGTTCCGCTGTCGTTGGGGCACCGTTTACCTCTACCTGCCGGGTGAGCCTGCTCAGTCACCAAAAGCCACACCCCCAGCACACCGCCGCGATCACTACACGGTCTGGCACGAAATCGTACTGCAGCCCGGCGACCAGGCTACCCTGCCGCCAGACACCCTGCACTGGTTCCAGGCAGGACCGGAAGGAGCCGTCGTCTCTGAATTCTCCACCCACAGCGACGACGCCAGCGACATTTTTACTGACCCTGATATTCAACGACTGCCAGTGGTTGAGGAGTAGGAAGGTGACACGGAGAGGCACAGAGAGGGGGAGATTAGAGATTGGAGAATTGGAGATTGGTTTGAGGCCAACATGCTCCCCCAATCTCCAGTCTCTAATCTCCAATCTCCCTCATCCCTCCGTGGTTCTCCGTGTCACATTATTTTAGGAGGAAACATGATCATTTCATTTATGTCCGCTAATTTTGTCGCTCGCGAGCTGGGTTATGATATGCCTGGTGGCTGGGGCCAGGGTGACCGGGCTGCCAATGATTATTTTCGCCCGCCGGAAACGTACGCCGAGCGGTTTGAGGAGTTGCTGCAGGAAGTCGTGGACATGGGCTTCACGGCCATCGACCTCTGGTTGGCGCACCTCAATCCGCGTTGGGCTACGGATGATCAGGTTGAGACCGCCCGGCGCCTGCTGGAACAGTATGAGCTGCCTGTCGTCAGCCTGGCCGGTAACTTCGGCAACACGCGGGAGGAGTTCGAGCGCAGTTGTGAAATCGCGACGGCGCTGGACACGACCATTCTCGGCGGCAACACGCCCCTCGTGGACTCAGACCGTGACTTCGTGGTGCAGACGCTGGAGAAGTATGGCGTGCGTCTGGGCCTTGAGAACCATCCCGAGAAAACGCCACAGGTCATGCTGGACAAAGTCGGCGATGGCGGCAACGGTACTATCGGCGTCACCATCGATACCGGCTGGTTCGGTACCCAGGGCTACGACGCCGCTCAGGCTATCTATGAGCTAAAGGATTGCCTCTTCCACGTGCACCTCAAGGACGTCCTGGATCCGGCACAGGTCGATGGCAAGCACGTAACCTGCCGCTACGGCGACGGCATTGTGCCTCTCGAAGCCTGCGTCCGCGCCCTGCAAGAAATCGGCTACGACTCGTCACAAGCTGGCGGCATCAGCATCGAACATGAACCAGAAGATTACGACCCAAGAGCGGATATCATCGCCGGTCGCGAGATGGTCGAGCAGTGGCTAGGCAAATAAAGGTGCAACTATGACAACAAACAACCTTCCTATGGCGCTGGGCATTGTGGGGTGTGGCAATATTGCCGACGCCTACATCCGGCATCTGGGCAACGCATCAGAAGTCAAGATTCTGGGCGTGACCGATCTCATTCCTGAACGAGCGGAGGCGTTGGCGGCCAAATATAACTGCCGGGCTTATGCCAGCCTGGATGAGATGCTGGCCGATGATGCGATTCAGATCATTGTCAACCTGACCATTCATCACGCCCACTACGACGTCACGCGCCGCTGCCTGGAAGCGGGCCGCCATGTCTATAGCGAAAAGCCCCTGTCCATGACCTACGACGAAGCACAGGCACTGGTCGATCTGGCCGCCGCGCGGGGGCTGCGCCTTAGCTGCGCGCCCATCGTCTTTCTGGGTGAAGCGCAACAGACAGCGCGTAATTTTGTGGCCAGTGGACGTCTGGGACCGGTGCGCGTGGCCTATGCAGAGGTCAACTGGGGCCGTATCGAAACCTGGCACCCGGCCCCCGAACCTTTCTACGACGTTGGCCCCGTTTTCGACGTAGGCGTTTACCCCCTCACCGTGCTGACTGCCATTTTTGGCCCTGCTCGCCAGGTATCAGCCCACGGCCGGTTACTCTATCCCAAACGGGTACGCACCGACGGCGTGCCCTATGAGATTACCACGCCCGATTTCAGCGTGGCGCTGATTGAGCTGGAACAGGGACCCCTCATCCGCCTCACTTCCAATTTCTACGTGCACCAGAAGGCGCAGCCGGCAACCCTGACCCTGCATGGCGACGACGGCTCGCTGCGCCTCAGCCACTGGTTCCCCTTCGATGCCGAGGTGGCCTTCGCGCCCTATGGTGAAGAGTATGAACCGGTGCCCCTGGTGCGACCGGCGGCAGCCCCAGGCATACAATGGCAGCGTGGCATCGAGGACATGGCGCAGGCCATCGGCGAAGACCGCCCCCACCGCGTCACCGGCCAGCACGCCGCACACGTCGTAGAAATCATGGCCGCCATTGCCGAATCAATCCAGACCCACCAACCGGTCCAGCTCACATCCACCTTCACCCCACCCGCACCCATGCCCTGGGCTGAGGCCGAAACTGTATAGGAAACTGCAAATTTACAGGGAGAGATTGGAGATTGGTTGATTGGAGATTGGTTGATTGGAGATTAGTTGACTGGAGATTGGAGATTAACTCCGTGCTCGACAGCAATCTCCAATCTCTAATCTCTAATCTCCAATTCTCCAATCTCCCTCCGTAAGGAATCTTATGAGTAAACAACAAGCCGTTCTACACATGATTGGGAACGCCCATATCGACCCTGTCTGGCTCTGGCGCTGGCAGGAAGGGTTTCATGAAGTGAAAGCCTCCTTCCGCTCGGCGCTGGACCGGCTGGCTGAGTATGACGATTTCGTCTTTATTTCCAGCTCCGCCGCCTTCTACGAATGGGTTGAGAAGAGCGATCCCGAGATGTTTGAAGAAATCCGCGAACGCATTGCCGAAGGACGCTGGGAAGTGGTCGGTGGCTGGTGGATTCAGCCTGACTGTAACATCCCCGGCGGCGAGTCATATGCCCGCCAGGCCCTTTACGGGCAGCGTTACTTCTACGAGAAGTTCGGCGTCACCGCCCGCGTTGGCTACAACGTGGACAGCTTTGGGCACAACGGTATGCTGCCCCAGCTCCTCAAGCAAAGCGGATTAGATTACTACGTCTTTATGCGCCCCCAGCCTCACGAAAAAGGGCTGCCCGGCTGGCTCTTTTGGTGGGAATCTGACGATGGCTCCCGCGTGCTGGCCCAGCGTATTCCCTTTGAATATTGCACCTGGGGCAAGGAACTGGACAAGCATATACAACGCTGCATCGCCGAGCTGAAAGCGCCCCTGCAGCACCTGATGTGCTTCTACGGCGTTGGCAATCACGGCGGCGGGCCAACGCGCGAAAACATTGAGAGCATTCAGAAGCTGCGCGAAGCGCACGCCAGCGGGGAAGATGGAGATCTGCCCGAAATCCGCTTCAGCACCCCCAATCGCTTCTTCGCCGCTGTCACTCAGGCAGCTGAGGCGCAAGAGCTAACCATCCCCGTGGTGCATGACGACCTGCAACGACACGCCAGCGGCTGCTATTCAGTCCATTCCGGCATCAAGCGCTGGAACCGTGAGGCAGAACACCGCCTGCTCAACGCCGAGGCCTGGTCGGCCATCGCCAACAGGGTCACCGGTCAGCCCTATCCTGATGAGTTTGACCGCGCCTGGAAGAACGTACTTTTCAACCAGTTCCACGATATTCTCGCCGGCACCAGCCTGCCCAGCGCCTATGACGACGCCCTGCAGATGCACGGCGAAGCAATGTCCATTGCCGACCGCGCCCTCAACTACGCAGTGCAATCACTGGCCTGGAACGTGCGTATTGAGCAAGATGAAGAGATGACGCCCATCCTGGTCTTCAACCCCCACGCCTGGGACAGCCGCGTCAACGTAGAGCTAGAATATGGCAAACTGCCCGAAAAGCCGCTGCTGCTTGACGATCAGGACCGCGAAATACCGCTGCAACTGGTACAATCCGAAACGACCGCCAACGGACGGCACCGCCTCAGCTTCATCGCCGACCTGCCTTCGCTGGGCTACCGTACCTACCGCCTTACCTCGGGTGACTATTCCGGCAAGCTGGCGCAAGTAGAAGCGACTGACACCGTTTTGGACAACGGCCGCCTGCGCCTGGAAATCAACCCCGAAACGGGCGAAATCACCTCCTTGCGTGACCTGCAAAACGGCGTCGAGCTGTTCGAAGCGCCGGCAGCCCGCGCCGTCGTGCTGGAAGATACCAGCGATACCTGGAGCCACAACGTTTTCCGCTTCGATCAGGAGGTGGGCACGTTCCGCGCCACGAACGTCCGGCTGGTAGAGCACGGCCCGGTGAAATCCGTCATCCGCGTGCGCAGTACATACGGTAACTCCACGCTGGTGCAGGACTTCACCATGTACCCCGAGCTGGACCAGATTGACGTTCATGTGACTGTCGATTGGGCCGAACAATTTAAGGCGCTCAAGCTGCGCTTCCCCATGAATCTGACGCACATGCGTGCGGTCAGCGAGATCCCATACGGTAGCATTGAGCGCTTTGCCAATGGCGAAGAAGAGCCGGGCCAACGCTGGCTCGATCTCTCGGGCATGGCCCGCGACACCGGCGAGCCTTATGGCCTCAGTCTGCTCAACGATGCCAAGTACAGCTACGATGTCAACATTCGCGACATTGGCCTGACTGTCCTGCGCAGCCCTGTTTACGCCCACCACATTCCTGCCCAGCCCCAGCCAGGTGGTCATTACCGCTTCATTGATCAGGGCCTGCAGCGTTTCACCTATTCGCTGCTGCCGCACACAGGCACCTGGCAGGATGCAGGAACCGTGCGCCGCGCTGCCGAACTCAACGAACAGCCCACGACCCTGGTCGGCACCTACCATCCCAACGGTACACTGCCCCAATCTGACTCCTATCTGCAGGTAGACCAGCCTAACGTGAACGTCACCGTATTGAAGCAGGCAGAAGATTCAGAGACGAGCGAGGGTGACCTCATCCTGCGTTGCTACGAAACGGCTAAAACGGCTACGGAGGCCACCATTACGTTGCCACAATGGAGCCGTTTCATCGAAGCTCACTTTGGTCCCAGCGAAATTAAGACGTTCCGCATTCCGCGCGACCCGAGCAAACCGATTGTAGAAACCAACCTGATTGAGCTTGACGAACTGCCCGTACAGAGCCAGAGCAAAGAGAACGGACACCGAACAGAGATACCTGCCAGGGTCAAGAATGCAGAATCGGCTTAACCTCAACGGCAATGGATGGCAGCTCAAGGGTTACCTGGGCGAAGATTGGCGCTGGCGCGACGCTCATAAACCTGAGCTGCGCGATACGGAGGGTTGGATTCCGGCCACCGTGCCCGGCAGCGTCTACCATGATCTGTGGCAGGCTGGCCGGATTCCTGACCCTTACCGCGGCCAAAACACACTACTCGCCGAGTGGGCCTCCAGCCGCACCTGGCTTTACCGCAGGCAGTTCACCGTAGCGCCTGAGTGGCAAGGCAAGCGAGTATGCCTCACCTTTGAAGGGGTAGATTACGAAGCCACCTTCTACCTCAACGGTCAGGCCATCGGCCACCATCGCAGCATGTTCACGCCGGCCACGTTCGAGGTGGGGCATCTGCTGCAGTACGGCGAATCCAACACCCTGGCTGTTGTGCTGGAACCGGCTCCGCATGAGCAACCTCAGGTTGGTCGCAGCAGCCTGGTGCGCACGCACAAGACGCGTATGAACTATTGGTGGGATTTCTGCCCTCGCCTTGTGCACCTCGGCCTGTGGGATAACGTCTATCTGGAAGCCTCCGGCCCTGTACGCATTGAAGATGTTTTCGTGCGCCCCCACCTCGACGAGGATCATAGCCACGCCCGTTTAGAAACAACCATCACAGCCTCTTCCGTGGGGGAGCAGATGGTAACGTTTCAGGTAGCCGTCAGAGAGGCAGACGGCGCCGGAGAGGTGGTGGCGACAGATGAACTGCGACGCCGGTTGCCGCCTGGCGAGACGAGCCACGTGGTGCAGATCGCTCTGCAGAACCCTTCTCTGTGGTGGCTGAATGGGTTTGGTCCACAATCACTATACGAATTATCGGTTTCTGTCCTGCTCGACGAGGCAGCGCAGCTGAGGGCATCAACCGAGCATATTGCGGTCTCGCAGCGAGCAGAAGCAGCGACACACACGACCATATCCGACGCGCGTCAGGTCACGTTTGGCGTGCGCGAGATCCACTTTGAGCAGAACAAAGGCGCGCCGGACGGCGCCAGGCCCTACACATTGCGCATCAATGGGCGGCGGATCTACATCAAGGGCTGGAACTGGGTGCCTATCGATCTGTTATATGGGGTTGAGCGGCCTGCCAAACTGGAACGGCTGCTGCGGCTGGCGCAACGGGCCGACGTGAACATGCTGCGCATCTGGGGTGGTGGCTTGATAGAGAAGCAGGCTTTCTACGACCTCTGCAACCGGCTGGGCATTCTGGTATGGCAGGAGTTCGTACAATCCAGCTCTGGCATTGAGAACGTGCCGCCCACCGACCGCCAATTCATCGCGATGATGGTCGAGGAAGCGCGCGCCATTGTGCCCCGCCTGCGCAACCACCCCTCATTAGCCATCTGGGGCGGTGGCAACGAGCTACAAGATGCACAGGGACGCCCGCAGACGGACGACCACCCACTGCTGGCAGCGCTTAAAGCGGTGGTGCAGACCGAGGACCCGGACCGCTACTGGTTGCCCACCAGCCCTACCGGCCCTCAATTTGGCAATACGCTTGAAAACCTGGAGACCGATCCCGACAGCCTACACGACGTCCACGGCCCCTGGATTTACGAAGGGTTAGAGGCGCAGTACGAACTGTTTAACCGTAGCACCTCGTTGCTCAATAGCGAATTCGGCGTCGAAGCCATCACCAATCTGCGCACATTGAATGACGTTATCCCCCTTGAGCAGCAGCGGCCGATCCAGCGCGCCAATCCCTTCTGGAACCATCTCGGTTCGTGGTGGATCTGGGAAAAGCGTTGGGATCAATTCTGGGGCGGCCTGACAGAACGGCCCACGCCTGAAGTCGTGCGCGCCACGCAATTCCTACAGGCCGAGGGGTTGCGCTATGCCATTGAAGCCATTCGCCGCCGCAAATTCCACAACAGCGGCTCCCTCCCCTGGCAGTTTAACGAACCCTACCCCAACGCCAGCTGCACCTCGGCCATTGACTACTACGCCAACCCCAAACCAGTCTATCACGCCGTCGCCCGCGCCTACGCACCGCTGCTGCTCTCGGCCCGCTTCCCGCGCATCGCCTGGGGTGGGCATGACCGCTTCCAGGCCACTATCTGGAGCTCCCATTCGGCCGCTGCAGCCGGCGCCAAAGCTCTAGTTGATGTGCAGCTTGAAGCACAGTTGCGAACCATTGATGGCGCGATTTTCGCCCGCCAGGAGCAGACGTTCACCGTGCCAGCGGGCGCGTCAGCCGAGCATATGACTATGGACACTGCCCTGCCCGCCATTGCTGACAACGTCTTCTTCCTGGATCTGCTCCTGCGGCAGGACAACGCTATATTGGCCCAAAGCCGTTATCCGTTTAGCAACGACACTACCCTCGCACCTTTCTTAACGCTTCCCAGCGCCCGATTGGCTATACGAAAAGAGCAGTGTGGGCAAAACGAATGGCGGTTATCCATTGCCAACAACGGCAAGGTCGTCGCCCTGGCCCTCTGGCTGGATGTGGTCCGCGACGTACGCGCCCCTGGTTATGCCTATTACGATGACAACTTTTTCCACCTGATGCCCGGAGAAGAACGGGAAATCCGCGTGCTGTGGAGCGGCATCCCGCCATCTGAGCGCTGCCTCTCTCTACAAAGCTGGAACGCTGAGGAGCAAGTGGTATATGAATGAACGACTACAGGCTTTAGTTGCAAAATATCCCGATCTGGACGATTGCCTGGATGATATACAGGCGGCCTATGAGCTGCTGCGCGACTGTTACACAGCCGGCGGCAAGGTGCTCTTCTGCGGCAACGGCGGCAGCGCTGCCGACAGCGAGCACCTGGTGGGCGAGCTGATGAAAGGCTATCTGCGCACTCGTCCCGTGCCGCCCGAGGTACGCCAGGCGCTGAGCGACGCTTTTCCTGAGCAAGGCGCTTACCTCGCCGACCATCTGCAGGGGGCGCTTCCAGCTATCTCCCTCGTCAGCCAGACCGCCCTACTCACTGCTTATGCCAACGACGTCGCCGCAGACATGATCTTCGCCCAGCAAGTATACGGTTATGGGAATGCGGGCGATGTTCTTGTCGGCATCAGCACCTCCGGCAACTCCAGCAACGTGCTACATGCTCTGCGTGTGGCCCGCGTCACCGGATTGCGCACCCTGGGCATCACCGGCGCATCCGGCGTCGCCATGAACGCTCTCTGCGACGTCACCATCCGCGTCCCCTGGGAACAAACCACCGACATCCAGGAGCGGCATCTTGCCATTTACCATGCCCTATGCGCCATGCTAGAAGACAAATTCTTTACAGACTAATATTCAGCACAGCACGCATTCTTCCTTATCCATATTTCGTGAAAATTCGTGCAATTCGTGGCAAAAACAATCCCACTTCTCAACTCACTGTCAGTTCAACGGAATAATGCACCATGCAATTCTTCACCGCTGAAAAAATCAAGAAGCAGCTTGCCGATGTACGGCAGGCTGTGTATCGCGACATTCAAGAAATTCCCTCTTTCAAGTTCCGCGAAGGCCCCTGCCCTGGGGCGGAAGCGCCAGCATATGACGACAGCGACTGGCAGGCGTTCCACACCGGCAGCACCTGGGGCGGTTACGATGTCCAGGCCTGGTTCCGCGCCATCGTGCCCATTCCGCCCGAGTGGAACGACAAACGCCTTTACCTGCGCTTCCTTGTAGGCCCTCGTGATGGCGGCGACTCCACAGCCGAGGCGCTGCTTTACGTGAATGGGCAACCGTTGCAGGGGCTTGACGTCTGGCACGAAGAAGTGTGGCTGCCTCCTGAGCACCTCCAGGACGACCATATCCACATCGCCATTAAAGCGTGGAGCGGTGTGTTGGGCGTTCCCGACCGGCGCCGCTTCAAAGTGGCACAGTTAATATGGATTGACGAAGCGACGGAACAGCTATACCAGACCTCACGTGTGTTGCTGGAAGCGATCCAGGAGCTGGACGAAAACGACCTGCGCCGCGTGCGCCTCCTCCAGGCGCTCAACGACGCCTTCCACGAGCTGGACCTCTTCCACACCGGCTCTCCTGAATTCTACTGTTCTGCTCAGAATGCTCTGGCCCTGTTACAAGAACGGCTCGCGGCGCTGCAAGGGATGGATACTCGCCTCAAGCCCACCGTCTATGCCACAGGCCACGCGCACATCGACATGGCCTGGCTCTGGCGGCTGAGCCACACGCGCGAAAAAGCGGCGCGCACTTTTTCCACAACCCTGCACCTGATGCGCCAATATCCCGAATACCGCTTCATGCACTCCTCCCCACAACTCTACGACTATCTGGAGCAAGATTACCCGGAGATATTCAAGCAGGTACAGGAACGGATCAAGGCCGGGCAGTGGGAAATCACGGGCGGCATGTGGGTGGAACCAGACGTGAACATTCCCAGCGGTGAATCGCTGGTGCGCCAGTTCTTGCTCGGCCAGCGCTACATTCGAGAGAAGTTTGGCATGCAGAGCCGGCTGCTCTGGCTGCCCGACGCCTTTGGTTACAGTTGGGCCTTGCCCCAGATTGCGCGCCAGAGCGGCATCGACTACTTTCTCACGTCTAAAATCAGTTGGAATCAGTTCAACCGCTTCCCCTACGACACGTTCCGCTGGCGCGGCATTGATGGCACGGAGTTGCTGACCTATTTCATCACCACTCCCTCCGGTGACGGCGATCCCACTGCGGAAGATTTTCACCTCACCTACAACGGGCAACTGAGTCCTATGGACGTCAAGGGCACCTGGGATTTCTACCAGCAGAAAGAAGTCAACGACGAGCTGCTCACCCTCTTCGGCTGGGGCGATGGCGGCGGTGGGCCGACCAAGGAAATGCTAGAATCGGGCCGCGTGCTGCGCGACCTGCCCGGCTTCCCCAACGTGCGCCAGGAGCTTTCAGAGAGATTCTTCGCGCACCTCGCCGAACGGCTCAAAGAAGAAGCGCTACCTGTGTGGGACGACGAGCTTTACCTGGAGCTGCACCGTGGCACTTACACATCCCAGGCCTACAACAAACGGGCCAACCGGCTGTCGGAGATCCTATACCACAACGCAGAGTGGCTGAACGCTGTGACTGACATCCTGCGCCAGGAAAATGATTATCCCGCACAATGTCTACACGAAGGATGGCAGTTGATCCTGCTCAACCAGTTCCACGACATCCTGCCCGGCTCCTCCATCCGCGAGGTCTACGAAGACAGCCGCGAAGATTACGAGCGCGTCTTTGAAATTGGCCAGAGCGCTCTACAAGGAGCGCAACAGCGATTGCAGGACGCCCTACGGTTGGACAGAGACAGCCTCGTCGTCTACAACCCCCTTTCCTGGCAGCGCAGTGACCTGCTTTCCCTGCCCTGGTCCCCGGCGCTGGCGGGCAAGGTGGTAGAGGACGGGGAAGGCAACGTGCTCCCGGTGCAAATCGTGCAGGAACGTGGTGAGCGGCGCCTGCTGCTTCAGGCGCCCGATGTTCCCTCGCTGGGCTACGCGGCCTATGCTCTAATTGATGCCGGACCGGAAGCCACGGCACCCGCAGAGACAATGACCGTGACGCCGACCCTGCTGGAAAATGAGTACTACCGGTTGCAACTAAACAACCAGGGGCAGCTAACCTCCATCTGGGACAAGCAACGCCAGCGCGAGGTGCTGGCCAGCGGCGCGCGGGGCAACGTGCTGCAGGCGTTCGTGGACCGTCCTCTAAAGTTCGATGCCTGGGACATTGACATCTACTATCAGGAGAAAGCACACGAAGTGACTGACCTGGTGGAAGCCGAAGTCGAAGAATGTGGTCCGCTGCGCGGCGCGCTGCGGCTGCGCTGGTGTTTCCGTGACTCAGTGATCACGCAACGCCTCATCCTCTACGCGCACTCTCCACGCATCGATTTCGAAACGGAGGTTGACTGGCAGGAAAGCCAGATCCTGCTCAAAGTGGCCTTCCCCGTCGCTGTACGCGCCACCAGCGCCACGTACGACATCCAGTTTGGCAACATCCAGCGCCCAACACACTGGAACACAAGCTGGGACTATGCCCGTTTCGAAGTAGTGGGCCACAAGTGGGCCGACCTTTCCGAGAACGACTATGGCATAGCGCTGCTCAACGACTGTAAGTATGGCTATGACATCAAAGACAACGTCATGCGCCTGACCCTCATCAAATCGGCCGTACGCCCCGATCCTCAGGCCGATAAGGGCCATCACCGCTTTACTTACAGCCTGCTGCCCCACGCTGGTGACTGGCGGCATGGTGACGTGCTGCGCCAGGGCTATGAACTGAACATGCCGCTCCTGGCCGCTCTGGCCCCCGCCCAGCCAGAGGGCGCTCTGCCCAGCCGCTACACCTTTGCCGAGGTCGATGCTGACAACGTCATCCTGGAAACAGTGAAACGGGCTGAAGATGGGGATGGCTGGATCGTCCGCCTCTATGAGAGTAGCCAGCGCCGCCGCCACAACGTGCGCCTGACATTTGGCTCAACGCTGCGCGATGCCGTGGCCTGCAATCTGTTGGAAGAAGCGGTTGAGGATCCCACGATGGAGCGTGAGGGCAACAGCCTCACCTTTGCCATGAAGCCGTACGAGATAAAGAGCTTCCGGGTCTGGTTAGAGGTGGACAGAACGTAGCAAAGGCGGTTAATATTAGTCAGGGGGATCCGGGATTAGAGATTGGCGATTACAGGAGGAATTCATGTCTGACGCATACAACCCACAGCCTGAGCACAAATTCACCTTTGGCCTTTGGACAGTCGGCAATGTAGGGCGCGATCCCTTTGGCGCACCGGTACGCGAGGCCCTCTCGCCAGCAGAGATAGTCTACCTGCTGGGCGAAGTCGGCGCCTGGGGCGTCAACTTCCACGACAACGACCTGATTCCAATCGACGCCACAGAGTCCGAACGGCGCCAGATCTTGCAGGATTTTAAGAAGGCGCTGGACGACACAGGCCTCGTCGTGCCCATGGCGACCACCAATCTCTTCTACGATCCTGCTTTCCGCGACGGTGCGTTCACCAGCAATGACCCCCGCGTGCGCGCTTATGCCGTGCAGAAGGCAATGCATGGCATCGACCTCGGCGTGGAGCTGGGCGCTAAGGTTTACGTCTTCTGGGGCGGCCGCGAAGGAACGGAAACCGACGCCGGCAAAAATCCGCTGGACGCCTCCCGCTGGATGCGCGATTCTCTCAACTTCCTCTGTGAATACGTGCGTGATCAGGGTTACGACCTGAAGTTCGCCCTG
This sequence comes from uncultured Ardenticatenaceae bacterium, assembly GCA_964602995.1. Lineage (GTDB taxonomy): Bacteria > Chloroflexota > Anaerolineae > Promineifilales > Promineifilaceae > JAAYYY01. Next base: position 11,198 of record CAZRTM010000017.1, on the reverse strand, counting down.
GAAGCCAAACCCAACGAGCCGCGCGGTGACATTTACCTGCCCACCACCGGCGCCATGCTGGGCTTCATCGAAACGCTCGATTATCCGGAAATGGTCGGCGTGAATCCCGAGGTGGCACACGAGCATATGGCCGGCCTCAACTTCATGCATCACGTGGCCCAGGCCTGGGAAGCCGGCAAGCTGTTCCATATCGACCTCAACGACCAGGCTTTCGGCCGTTATGACCAGGACTTCCGCTTCGGCTCGGTCAACCTCAAATCTGCCTTTTTCCTCGTCAAATTCCTGGAAGATGTCGGCTACGAAGGCTCGCGCCACTTCGACGCCCACGCCTACCGCAGCGCCGATTATGAAGACGTTAAGGCCTTTGCCCGCGGCTGTATGCGCACCTACCTGATTCTGAAAGAGAAGGCGCGGAAATTTGCCGAGGATGAGGAAATTCAGGGGCTGTTGCAGGAAATCACGGCCGGGTACGATGAGATGAACCAGTTCGAGGGGCCGTATAGTAGTGAAAAGGCGCAAGCCTTACATGCATATGAATTTGACCGCCAGGCGTTGGGCGAACGCGGCCAGCCCTACGAGCAGCTAGATCAGTTGGTTGTGGAACTACTTCTGGGCGTGCGCTAAATGAATTACTTTCTGGGCATAGACGTCTCTACCACAGCCACCAAGGCGCTGCTGGTCGATGAATCTGGCGCTGTCGCCGCCGTGGCCTCAACCGAGTACGACTTCGACACACCGCGCCCGCTATGGAGCGAGCAAGATCCGCAATTATGGTGGGATGGCGCCATCAACAGCATCCGCCGTGCGCTACAGGAAGCAGGAGCCAGCGCTCAGGACGTGCAGGCCGTCGGCCTCACCGGGCAGATGCACGGGCTGGTGCTCCTGGACGGCAACGGCGACGTGTTGCGCCCTGCCATTCTCTGGAACGACCAGCGCACCGCGGCCGAGTGTGATGAAATCAGAAAACGGGTCGGCCGGCAGCGCCTGATCCAGATCACCGGCAACGACGCGCTCACTGGCTTCACCGCCCCCAAAATCTTGTGGGTAAAGAATCACGAACCACACCTCTTTGAGCGCGTGCGGCAGATTCTGCTGCCCAAAGATTATGTGCGCTATCGGCTGACCGGTGAATATGCCACAGACAAGGCGGGCGCAGCCGGCACCCAGCTCTTCAACCTGGAAGCGCGCGACTGGTCCGCGGAAGTGACTGAAGCGTTAGATATTGACCCGCAATGGCTGCCGCCTACCTTCGAAGGCAGCAGTGTGACGGGTCACCTATCGCAGCAGGCGGCCGAGGCCACCGGCCTTGCCCCTGGCACACCTGTGGTCGCGGGCGGTGGCGACCAGGCAGCACAGGCAACCGGCGTAGGCGCCGTCGCCCCTGGCATCGTGGCCCTGACTTTGGGCACCTCCGGCGTCATCTTTGCCAGCAGCAACGAGCCAATCATCGAACCAGATGGGCGCCTCCACGCCTTTTGCCACGCCGTACCCGGCAAGTGGCACCTGATGGGCGTCATGCTTTCCGCTGCCGGTAGCCTGCGCTGGTACCGCGACAATCTCGCGCCCGGTGTTGACTTTGCCGATCTGGTCGCGGAGGCTGAATCAGTCGCGCCGGGCAGCGAGGGGCTGCTCTTCCTGCCCTATCTCACCGGCGAGCGCACGCCCCACCCTGACCCCCTGGCTCGCGCCGGGTTCATTGGGTTCACCGTGCGCCACAATCGCCAGCACATGACGCGCGCCGTGCTGGAGGGCGTTGCCTTTGGCCTGCGCGACAGCTTCGAGCTGATGAAGCAGGCCGGGTTGGCGCCCGTAGAACAGGTCAGAATCTCAGGCGGCGGGGCGCGCAGCCCGCTCTGGCGCCAGATCATTGCTGATGTCCTGCAGACTGAGCTGGTCACGGTGAACACAACCGAGGGCGCCGCCTACGGCGCGGCGCTGCTCGCCGCCGTGGGGGCCGGTCAATTCGAGGACGTGCAGAGTGCAGTCGATCAGTGGGTACAGCTCAATAGCCAGATCACACCCGGTCCCGACGCCGGCCATTACGATGGTTATTATGACGTTTACTGTGCCCTCTATCCGGCCCTTAAACCTCAGTTCGAAGCGCTGGGCGCTTTAGAGGCGAAGTAGGATCAACATAACCGCCGGGCACGCCACATAGCCGAGACGTAACCTGCACTGGCGACGGCTTTCTTTTCCGCCGCCCATAATTACTATGTTTAGTATTTCACGGCGAAATCGACCAAAAGAGGTAGCCATCATTGGCCTGGGTCGCTTCGGCGCCAGCCTGGCGCGCGCGCTCATGGAATATCACTACAATGTCCTGGGCATCGATCAGGATGCCAATCGCGCCCAAAACCTCGCAGATGAGCTTACCCATGTGGCCATTCTTGACTCTACCAATGAAGATGCGCTGCGCGAGATTGATATTATGGCTTTCGATACAGTCATTGTCGCCATCGGCGCTGACTTCGAGAGCAATGTACTGACCACAGCAACGCTGAAGAACATGGGCATCCCCTATGTCATCAGCAAGGCAGTTACCCGCCGCCAGCGAGACATCCTGCTGCGCGTAGGCGCCGATCGCGTGGTGCAACCGGAGTACGACGCCGGGCGCCGTCTGGCTGAGGAGATGGTTGCGCCCACAGTGCTGGAACGGGTACACCTGGGGCCTGATCATTCGGTGGCCGAAATTGTAGTGCCTAAATCCCTGACCAGCCGTACGTTGGCCCAGGTCGATCTGCGCAGCCGCATGGGCATCACAGTTTTACTCATCAAACGTGGCGACCAGTTGATCGTCTCGCCAGCGGCCGACACAATTCTTCTCGAAGGTGATCTACTTCTGGTGCTGGGCAGCAATGAGGAGCTGGTCTCCTTTAGCAATCTCCCATGAGTAACTCCACCTCCTCAAAGCCGGAGCAGACAGGGACGGGCCACCACCTCCTACAATCTTCCGAACAAAAGGTCAGCCATCCACCCTCTGTCGCGCTGCGTCTGGTGCTTGGTCTCCTGGCGCTTGTTGTCGTTGGTACGCTGCTATTACTCCTTCCCGGCATCAGCACTGGCCCTCGCCTCACCTTCATGGAAGCGCTGTTTACTGCCACGTCGGCTGTTACCGTTACGGGGCTTACAGTGGTCACACTCAGCACTGAACTGTCGCCGCTGGGCCAGTTCGTTCTCTTGATCCTGGTGCAGGTCGGCGGCGTGGGCTACATGTTCGCTCTGGTCCTGGCGTTGCAATTCGTCGGGCTTCGCATCACTTTAGTGGACCGCCTCACCCTCTCGAATAGCCTGGGTCTACACAAGCCAGAGGCCATTCTCCAGCTCTCAAAGCGAGTATTGGCCGGCATTCTACTCATCGAGGGGCTTGGCGCTCTTTTACTCTATCTACATTGGAGCTACAACGAAATTGTACCTGATGGCAACGCGCTCTTCTACGCCGTTTTTCATGCGGTTACTGCTTTCTGTAATGCCGGCTTCGATCTCTTCGCCGGGCTTAGTCTCTATCCAGAGGGCATTCCCGGTGATAACTTTTCCCTGTTGATTTTGGGTCTGCTTATCTTCCTGGGCAGCCTGGGTATCCCCGTCCTGACTGATGTCTTCTCCTACGCTCGCCTGCGTCGCCTTTCTCTGCACACACGCCTCACGCTCTGGGTCGTGATCGTTCTGGTGCTGATTGGCTGGCTCGGTCTCTACATCGCCGAAACCAGACCAGGCAGCTTACTGGATGGTAGGCCGCTGCAGGAACAGCTCATGCGCACCTGGTTCCAATCTGTCTCCACCCGCACGGCTGGCTTCCCCGGCTTTACCGACTTCGACCGGCTGGTACCTGAAAGCGAGTTACTGGTGATGGTCCTGATGTTCATCGGTAGCGCCCCCGCTTCAATGGGCGGTGGCATCACCACCGGTACTTTCATCGTCCTGCTGCTGGCTCTGTGGAGTTATGCCCATGGCCATTCTCGCGTCCATGTGGCAGGACGAACTATCGCGGCTGGCACCGTGAGCCGTGCTGCTGTCGTGCTCACCATCAGCATCGGCCTGGTCGTGACGGTCTCCTGGCTCATTCTGTTCACACACGAGCTGTCAATGAGCGCTGTCATCTTTGAGGTGATCTCGGCCTTCGCCACCGTTGGTCTCTCTCTCGGCGCAACAAGTGAGCTGAATCTGGTTGGCCAACTGGCGATCATCATCACCATGTTCTGGGGTCGTCTGGGAGCCATCACCCTGGTAGTTGCCATCGTGCAGCGCACAGCCCAGCGCCACAGGCTGGTGCGCTATCCCGAAGAGCCGGTTCTGATTTAAGAGGAAAGGCTCCCTACCCTTCCAGCCCTATCCCTTCATGCCGGTGGTGGTCAGGCCTTCAATGAAGTAACGCTGGCCCATAAAGAAGATGACAATCATGGGAATGGTCATGATGACGGTCGCAGCCATAATAATTTCCCACTGCAACTCGCCGCCCTGTCCGAACTGGTCCAGAATCGCCTTCAGACCGCGCGGCATTGTGTACAGAGCACTGTTTTGCAGATAAATCAGGGGCTTGATCAGATCCGTCCAACTGGCTTTCAGCTCGAAGATGAAAACGACGATCATCGCCGTCTTCGTCAGCGGTGCGGCAATACGCCACCAGATCTGGAAGAAGTTGGCGCCATCGACGCGGGCCGCTTCGAAAAGATCTCTGGGCAAGGTCAGATAGAACTGGCGCATCAGGAAGATGTAGAATGCCGAGCCGAACAAATTACCGGCCCACAACGGCACCAGACTGTTGATGAATCCCAGCCTGTGCCACACCAGGAACACCGGAATCATCGTCACTGCGCCAGGCAGCATCATCGTGGCCAGCACCAGGCCAAACAGAAAGTTGCGGCCGGGAAAGCGGAAGGTTGCAAAGCCAAAAGCAACCAGCGAGCTGCTGATCGTCACCGAAACGCCGGCCAGCGCGCCAACAATGATACTGTTCTTGAGCCAGGTAAAGAGCGGCGCTGCCTCCCAGACCCGCACGTAGTTCTCCCACGCAATCGGATCGGGTATCCAGTTCAGGGAAAAGACATCTGAACGAACTTTGAGGGAGGCGCTGATCAACCAGGCAAGGGGAGCCAGAAAGATAATGGTGCAACCGACCAATAGAACAACAAAGATTACCCGCTTGATTAAGCTGATAACCTTATTTCTATCAAGCGCGGTCGCTTCAACCCGCTTCTCTGCAATTCTCCCTGTTGTGGAGGTCATCAGTTTCCTCCCTCATAATATACCCAGCGGTCACTCAGGCGTAACTGAATGACGGTCAGTATCAGGATGATGACAAAGAGCAACCAGGCCATTGCCGAGGCATAGCCCATGTTCAAGAACTCAAACGCCTGACGGAAGAGATAGATGATGTAGAACAACGCGGCGTTTCCGGCCGGGCCTGAGTTCATCTGCCCGAAGTACATTGTGTAGACTTCAGTAAAGATTTGAAGCGCCGAGATCGTATTGACGATTAACGTGAAAAAGATGGCGCCACTGATCATGGGGATCGTCACGAAACGGAACTGTTGCCAGGAAGATGCCCCATCGATGCGCGCCGCCTCATACAACGAGCGGGGCACATTCTTCAAGGCGGCATAGTAGATAATGACCGTTCCACCCAGACTCCAGAGGCTCATCATGACAATACCCGGCTTGATCCACGCCGGATCTGTCGTCCAGCCCGGCCCCGGAATTCCGAGGAACTCCAGCCCTCGATTCAGCAAACCGATGTGTGGGTTCAGAATCCAGAGCCACAACGTCCCTACAGCCACGGCCGGCGTCACGGAGGGCACGTAGAACGCTGTTCGGAAAAAGTGGGCCAGGCTGCCGCCGACGCCTGCCAACAACTGAGCCAGTGCCAGAGCTACAATGGTAGCAAGCGGCACGTAGAGAATGGCGTAGTAAAAGGAGTTATAGAGGCTCAGGCGCAGGCGCCGGTCCTCTAACATATCCCTGTAATTCTCCAGACCGATGTACTGCGCGGGGCGCAGTACATCGTACTCAGTAAAAGAAAGGGCCAGGCTTACGAGCATCGGCCCCGCTGTGAATATCAGAAAACCGATCATCCACGGCGAGATAAACGTATACCCGGCCCACTTCTCAGAGTTGGCCAGGGTGTCCCACCACCCCCCTCGTTGGGGACGGTGGGACACACCTGACTCAGAGCGTGCGGCAGCTAGGTTACTCTTGGCTTCTAGCTTTTCTTGCTCTTGACCTTCAACCTGGTCTACTCGACTGCTGCCCATCCTCTATCCAATGCTTCTTGCGCTTCTTCCTGCGCTTCGTTCAAGGCTTCCTCGGCTGTCATCTCACCGTTCAACACGCTGTTTACAGCATCTTGCCAGGCCTGTTGGAACTCTGCGCCGGCAGGGCTTGCCGGAATGGCGAACGCATTGTCCTGAACTTCCAGAACAACTTCCAGCGCTGCGTCCTGATTCTCATTGCCTGTGGTCTGCAGCAGCTCGCCGAAGATGATCTCGTCAGCGTTAACATTACCGCTATAGACGCCAGCGGGCGGCTCGCCAGATTCTGCACGCAGCCGCAGACGTTCTTCTGCAGCAGCAACCCAGGCCTCAGTCTCCGTCATCGTCTTGGCAAAGGCGCAGGCCGCTTCCGGATTGCTCGATCCTACCGGAATGGCCCAGGAACCGCCAGTAGCAAAGCTAATCGGATTGCCATCGCGATCTGTGAACGGCTTGGACGAAAAGTTTGTGTCGGGCGAAGCGCCGGCCAGGACGTTCAGGAACCACTGCTCCATGGGGAACGCACCCAACTGGTCAGCAACGAACTGGTTGTTGCCACCGAAGAAATCCCATGTATCGCGGAAAGCGATGAAGTTCTGCCGGCCACCAGCAGCTTCGTGCAGGCCAACCGCGTACTCAAGCGCTTCAATTGCCTCAGGCGTATTCAACATCGCCGTACGGCCATCATCAGACAATATCTGGCTACCATTGGCAGCGACCCAGAGCGGGAAGAATTCTGGCAGTTTGGGGTCGAAACCGATGCGTGACAGTTTACCACTATCATCAAAGGCTGTCATCTGCTCGTTGACCTCGGCCAGTTTGTCCCAGTCGCTGGTGTCGATATCGTCAACCGTCAGCCCGGTCTCTTCCAGAACGTCATCATCAATGAGCACCAGGATGATGTTGAAGAACTCGGGGATGCCGTAGAGGGTGCCGTCAATTGTCACCTCGTCAAGCGCCGCCTGGCGGTACTGGCTCAGGTCGATGCTTTGGCTGCTAACACACTCATCCATGGGCATGATCGCGCCGCGTGTGGCGTAGGTGCCGATGGACGGACGGTTGGTGTAAATCAGGTCGGGGGGATTACCGCTGGCCACAGCAGTCAAGAACTGCTGCTGGTCCAGACCACCTTCCGGTGCATTCAGCTCCACATTCGGGTACAGCTCCTGGAAGCGCTCAACGCGAACCGTGGCGACCTCATCCGGCTGGCCAAAGCCCAAAATGTTCAATGTGCCGCTGATATCGGCGCCCTCAGCAGCAGGCTCCTCTTCCTCAGCGGTCGGCTCTTCTTCCGCTGTAGGTTCTTCTTCAACAGGCTCCTCAACCTCAGGTTCCTCAACTTCCGGTTCCTCGACTTCAGGCTCCTCAACTTCAGGCTCCTGAACCGGCGCCTCAGTAGGGGCACCGGCTCCACCGCCACAACTGACCGCAAATAGCGCCAGAAGCACCACCACAATGGCGGTTAGTATGTGGCGGCTAACTTTCTTACTCCTCGTAAGATTAAACATATCTCCTCCTACTACCTTGCAATCCTGTAACACATTAACTGAACATTCTTCCAATCAATGCGCCATCTACGGGCCTCAGCGACCGCCTGGCTGGCTTGCTTCTGTTGGAACGACCCGGGGACACTTGAGGACAGTCAGTCTGCCAGCCACTTCTAGACGATCAGCCATGACCACGCACGTTAAGAGGTTCGATCCGAAAACTGACTGGTCCGAAGGCATTATAGTATAGGATTTACATTACTGTCAACCGACTTCGACCCGATATGGACATTTTTGAGCAAAATCAGGCACAAACGAGCATCCACTCTATTGACAACCGGGCATTCAGCGCTTATCTTATAGTGAATGAGCGCTTATGAGGTTATGAGTATAGGTTAAAGAAGGCATGTCCTTACCATCACAACGCCGGCGGCAAATTCTAGAAGAAATTCGTAGAGCAGGCGCGGGCACCGTCAGCAGTCTCAGCAAAAAATACGGCGTCTCGGAGACGACCATCCGCCGTGATTTACGCATCCTGGAAGAAGAAGGACAGTTGGAGCGCACGCACGGCGGGGCTGTCAGCCAGCCTGACCGACAAAGCCAACCGGTTGTGGCTCGCGAAAAGCGTAAGAGCCTTCAGGCAACGCAGAAAGCGCAAATTGCACGCTATGCTGCCAGAGAGTTCATCAGAGAAGGCGACAACATTGCCCTGGGCGGCGGCACCACTGTCAGCGCCCTCGTCCCCCTCCTTGCCAACAAAGGTGATCTGACCGTGGTCACCAACGGGCTGGCATTGACCAACGAGCTAAACGCCCACCTGCGTCACAATAGCGCCGCCTCTATCCTCTGCTGTGGCGGCATCCTGCGCACCGTCTCCTCTACCTTCGTCGGTCCTATCGCCGAGCAGTTCTTCCGCGGTTTTCACGTCAGCAAGCTGTTTCTATCGGCTACGGGCCTCACCCTCAAAGCCGGCGTCACCGACCCCAGCATGTTGGAAACGCAGGTCAAGCGGGCCATGCTTGAAGCGGCAGGCCAGGTGATTCTGCTGATGGACAGCAGCAAATTTGGCATCAATTCGCTGCTGACTCTCATGAAGCTTGAGGAAATCGACGTGCTGGTGACCGATGAAGATATTTCTCCCCAGTTCCACGAAGGTCTGAAAGCGTGCGGCGTGGACGTGCGCATCGCCCCTTCGACCTAGCCACACACGCTCTGTACAACTCCTCTACGACCTACTTAATTCAATTGCGCGCCCGCCAAAGGAAGCCAGCCACTTTCGGCTGCCTTCACGGGGCGCCAATCAGCTCCCTGCTCTCGCCTTGTCCACGGCCTCGCGCACAGCCGGCACCACCTCATTGGCAAAACGCTCCATCTGTCGCAAGCGGTCGCCAGCCGGCCAGTAGATGAACGTATCCAATCCCAACTCCACCACAAAGCGGGTCAGCTCCTCAACCCACATCTTCACAGGACCGTTCAACGGCCCTTCGCTCACCCCATCCATAATCATGCCCATCACATTATAGGCGCGCCGGATGTCGCCTGGGTCGCGCCCTGCTTCCTGCGCCGCCTCGTCAATCCGTTTCTGCATGCCCGCAATGCGCGCCGGAGGCGCGTAACTCATACTCGGTATCCAGCCATCGCCATAGCGCCCGGTCAGCGCCAACATGCGCGGCCCATAGGCGCCAATCCAGATCTCCATATCATGCGCCGGTTTCGGTCCCGGTCGCGCCCCCCGCGCCTGGTAATATTCACCTTCAAACCGTATCGAACGCTCACCGGTGAAAAAGGCGCGAATAAGCTGCAGCGCTTCTTCCAGGGCATCTACCGACTCGCCCGGCGTGCGCAAGGGTCCGCCCATTGCCGCAATCCCTTCCCAATAGGCCCCGGCCCCAATACCCAGCTCAATGCGCCCCCCGCTCAGCACATCTAGCGACGCCGCGGCCTTGGCCAGCATCAACGGCGGGCGCAGCCCCAGATTGCTGACATTGGCAAACAACCGCACCCGCTCCGTCGCCTGCGCCAGCACCGCCAGAAGCATCCACGTGTCAAGAAACCTCATATTATAGGGATGGTCCTGGATGCCGATAAACTCCAGCCCCGCCTCGTCAATCACCCGCGCCAGCCGCAGAGGCCATTTAGGGTCGTCCGCCGTAGGGTCCACATTTCCGCCAAAGGCGATTGGTCTATTTCGATCAGGCATACATCGCTCCTTCACCAGAGAACGCTTGCTATACCGCTCAAGGTGCTATGTTCGACTATCAGAGATAATAAACGAAGGGGTAGACTGGAGCAAAAGCCTGGAACTATTCCTGCCCCTCCACCCAAATATCGGTGTCACAGTCAGGCCTCGGTCGCTCAAATTCAACCATAACGCTGCGCCCCGTCTCTACCTCCCACAGCAGGAAGTAGGAATCGTAGGAGCGCACCAGCCAGCGGCCGTCTGTTGACCACAGCGAATCGCCGCCCGTGCCCAGCGGCTGCTGGTCGCCGCTTTCCAGGTTTATCAGGGAGAAGTTGCTATTCTCCCAGCCCGCCACAGGGTCGAACTCACGCACCGACAACCAGCGACCGTCAGGCGAGGGATTGGGCAGAATCTGGGCATTGGACGCCAGGAGCAATTCTACACTGGCATGGCTATCAGGCTCCGTCAATGTCACCAGGAAGGCATAGTTTGTCATCGCCTCGCCGGGGCCAGGACTATGAGCCAGGATCAGAAGCTGCGGAACAGAAGCATTTATGACCTGGATATTGCCGAGATAGGTCATCGGACGTGGCTCAGTGCCTTCCGAGGCCGCCACTGCCTCGCGGAATGCGGTCATATCGGCAACAACATAGTGCGCGCCGTCCTGCGAGGCGCCCTCTTGCACAGCCGCAACCACCAGCTCCTGCGCGCCCTCTTCGAGAATGCGTAAATAACCAAAGTAATCCTCGTTCAACCAGAACGGAGACAGGCCAACGCCCACCGGCTCCGGGTTCTGCCCTTCCTGATCGGCAAGGTGCAGCTCATACTGGATCTGCCCTGTGCCCGGGTTAACTGTGACCTGTCCCTGTAACAGCGTTCGTTGCCCATCTGGCGACCATACCGGTGTTCCCACAAGCGGGAGCGCCGGAGTGGAGCTGGAACCTGGCCCACACCCGTCGCGATCGCAATCTTCCAGGTCTACCAGCCATGCCGGGCCAGTGAACGGTATGTTGGAGCGGAATGGTAGTACAAAGTCGGTCATGATCAGGTAACGTCCTGATGGATGGTAGCCAATGAGACGTGGTCTCGTACTGGTATCCCGTCCTGAGACCCACTCCTGAATCACGATCTCTTCTTGCGCCTCACCATCCTGCGCTTCTGGCCGCCACGCTACGCGCCCTGATTCCGCCACCAGCATACCGCCGTAGCTATACTCCTGAATAATGTGGCCATAGTCGCCTGGCAGCGTCACAACATCGACAAACCCGGCGCTCGTATCACTGT
>CAZRTM010000016.1:44518-45640 GCA_964602995.1 uncultured Ardenticatenaceae bacterium | reverse complement strand
TATGCTTGTATCTAGGATACATTCTTGGCACTGTGATACTGATTGCGCCTGTGCTAAGATACGAGCATTATGGGTTCACGAGATTACTACTTACCAATTTCAGAGCGTCCAGTCCCCGAAGCGCCAACCTGGCTCGGTTCCCCCACCTTCTTACTAGAAGCCGGCAGTTCAAGCCTTCAGACAGAATCCACCTATCGTAGTGGTCTGCGCCTCTTTGCTGACTGGCTGCAACATTATGGGCGTGATGGGTATGATGCGGAAGATGAGTGGCCTCTTGACCCCGCCTCCCTGACAACGGCGACCGTACTCAACTTCCGCAACTGGCTGCTGGCCAACCGCTCGCGCTCCACAGCTACCACCTATATGGCGGCAGTCCTTGGCTACCTGAACTTTCTCGACGGCCAGAATCAACTGCCAGAGGGCATCCAATTGGGCAAGCTACAGCGACAGCTCGCGCGTCGCCAGGTTGAGCGTAATCAGGCAGAAACAGTACTTGACCTGGACCAAGCGCGCCAGGCAATCCCCCGCATTGTAGCCTATTATGATAACAAGCCGCTCCCCCCTGAAAATGACCGCTACAACCGCCGTCTTTCTCTCTTACGCGATCGGGCTCTGGTCCACACTCTCTATTCGACTGCCGCACGCATCTCGGAAGTGGTAGCGCTCAACCGTAATAACGTGGACCACGGACGCGCTGCCCACGCCTCCATTATGGGTAAAGGCAGTAAGCCACGTACCATCCACATCCGCTCCTATGCACGCGAGGCGATTCGCGCCTATCTCCAGGAACGCACAGACAACAATCCAGCGCTCTTCGTAGCCCACAGTCGCAATGCCAACAACGCCCGGCTCTCTGTCACCTCAGCCCATAATATTATCAAGAAAGCCGTCAGGTCACTGGACCTGCACAGCACTATATCAGCCCATGACTTTCGCCATTTTCGCGCCACACAGCTCCTGCGCGAAGGCATGCCGATTGAGGTTGTGCAAGAATTTCTGGGACATGCCGACATCTCCACAACTCGCAGCATCTACGCCCCTGTTCTGGGCGTCCAGATCGTCGACGAGTGGCTCGACAATATGGATATCTCACCGCAGGAAGCAGAAGAGAGGATTCAGAAC
>CAZRTM010000016.1:25690-44418 GCA_964602995.1 uncultured Ardenticatenaceae bacterium | reverse complement strand
GCCAGGGCATTTCTCTTTTCGCTGGATAATTCTGATATCAGATGGCGAGCCAACCGAGGACAAACATGGCAAATGCCAGAACGCCACAGGCGGTCAGTATCACCAGTCCAATCGCTATCGCCAAAATCAATCCAATTTGTGTTCCTTCTTCCATCGCTTTCTTAGCTCCAGAATCTAACGATACTCTTCATCACATTCAATCGCGAATGATTACGATCCCAGCAAACGATCAAGTTGCTGCTGGAAGTTAGCCAACGGCAGATTACCTTCAACCTTTTGGCCGTTGATAAAGAACGTTGGAGTAGCGGCAACACCGGCGCCGGCTGCTACAGACATATTGCGCTGAACGACACTGCGATAGCGGTTGCTGTCTATACACTCCTCAAACGCCTCCATATCCAGGCCAACAGTCTCTGCTGCCTGCACATACGCTTCACGTGTCAGAGCGACTGCAGAATCCTGAAGCTCGAACAGTTGCTCATGATAAGGGAAGAACTGGTCCTGCTCTGCCGCGCACAGAGCTGATTCAGCCGCAGGCTGCGTTGCGGCGCGCAGAGCATAGGGCAATACTATCCAGCGTACCTGATCTGACTCCACGTAAGCGGCATCAAGGGCTTCCGCCGTGCCGCCGATATTGAAGTTCCGGCAGTGGGGACAACCGTAATCAGAAACCTCTACAACCGTAACCGGCGCCTCAGGATTCCCCTTCACGACACAATTGTCCGGATTCTCGGCACAGTAATCAGCAATACTGGAGACCGGTTCTGGTGTTGGCGTCGGAACGCCCTGCCCTTGCAAATTGAGAAACAACAAAACAAAAAGACCAATAACCCCAATGGCAACAACTCCGCCAATCAACAACCAGTTGGTCTTAGCCTGCTGTGTCTGACGCTTTCGCGGGGGTGCTACTTTTGCCATAATCTACTCTCTTCTCCTTGAGGATATATTTTCCAGGCTATTGTACTCACGTCTGGCCCGGACCGTAAATAAGCTCATGCTCTCTCTAAAAGAGTGCTAACTCGAGCGAGTGGTTGATTCAGCCTGCGCATCTGGTACAAGTGAAGCGGTTTCAATACCTGCGCGGAACTGTGTCTCGTATAAAGAAGCATAGAGGCCTCCCAGTTCCAACAGTTCAGTATGAGTGCCCCGTTCCACCAGACGTCCCTCATTCATAACCAGAATCAGGTCAGCCGCAAGGATTGTCGCCAGCCGGTGGGCAATAACAATACTGGTCCGCTCACTCATCACTCGCTGCAGCGCTTCCTGAATTAAAGCTTCTGACAGGGAATCCAGATGAGACGTAGCTTCGTCAAGCACCAGGATTTGCGGATCTTTCAGAAGAACTCGCGCAATTGCCACTCGCTGCCGCTCACCGCCACTCAGCCGGTAGCCGCGCTCGCCAACAACCGTATCATACTGATCCGGCAACGACATGATGAAATCATGTATATTGGCCGCCCTTGCTGCTTCAATCATTTCTGCTTCAGTGGCGTCCGGGTTGGCATAGAGCAGGTTGGCGCGGATGGTGTCGTAAAATAGATACGTGTCTTGCGTCACCATACCAATATTTCTGGCCAGCGAATTCAACGTAACGTTGCGAATGTCATAACCATCAATCAGAACACGACCAGAAGTGGGATCATACAGCCGCGGTATGAGATAAGTAACCGTCGTCTTCCCGGCGCCACTGGGGCCTACCAACGCGACCAACTGGCCAGGTTCGATGGTAAAACTGACGTCGTGCAACGCCCACTGCGGCTTTGCTACCTGATCCGCGTCCTCAGAATCCAGTGCCTCACTATTGAGTTCGCCGTCCTCGCGTTGGCGTCCGCGTTTGAGATGAACCTCGCTGTTGCCTCTGCTATAGCGAGCAACTTCCGGCAACCCCACTGGCTCGCCTGCGACATAGCTGAATGAGACCTCCTCAAATTGAATATGCCCTTCCACAGTTGGCAGATCAACAGCATCCGGCGCTTCCTCAATTTCAAGGGGCAGGTCCAGCACTTCAAAAACACGCTCAAAGCTAACCATGCTCTGGGCAAACTCGACCGGCGCGTTGGTAATCGACATCAACGGCCCGTAGAGCTGCGTCAGATAGGCGCCAAAGGCCACAATCGTACCGATGCTGAAGTCGCCTCGCAGTACCAAATGACCGCCCAACCAATAGACCAACGCCGTCCCCAGTGCGCTGACAAGGCTTAACATCAGGAAGAACCAACGCCCGACAACAGCAGAACGGATGCCAACGTCCCGCACATCTGCCGCCCGGTCGCCGAAGCGCTTCCTTTCATACTGTTCCCTGCCAAACAGTTTCACGAGCAGCGCCCCACTGACGTTGAGCGTCTCGCTCATCACGGCGTTCATCTCAGCGTTATCTTCCAGTGAGCGGCGGCGCAAGTTGCGCAAGATCCGCCCAATGCGCCTTGCCGGCAGCACAAAGAGCGGCAAGACAACGATGCCCAGCAACGTGAGCCGCCATTCCAGCGCAAACATGATGGCGATGGTAGAGACGACCGACACAATGTTAGAGATAATCGTGACAAACGTGCTCGTCACAGCACTCTGGGCGCCGACCACATCGTTGTTCAGGCGCGACATCAGCTCCCCGGTACGCGTGCGGGTGAAGAATCGCAAGGACATACTCTGCAGGTGATCATAGAGAGCACGGCGCAGGTCATAAATAACCCCTTCACCCACCCTTGCGCTGACATGTCTTTGTAGAACACCGATCAGGCCATTAATCAACGGCACGGCAATCATGCCCAGCGCCAGGAGATTGAGGCGTGATACATCTCCGTTGGGCAGCGCGTTGTCAATCAGATCGCGAATCAGTAACGGAGAAATCAGAGACAGGCCGGTGATGACAAAGATTGTCAGCAGCAGCACAATGACCTGACTCAGGTAGGGTCGGGCAAACTCCCAGACGCGCACGAGCAGGGTCCGCGATACAGACGGCCGGTCCTGTTCCTCATCGTAACGAATAAAGGCCCACCAATTACCACCATGAAAGCTCATGCCCACCATTATAACCTTATCAAGGATCGGTGGCGAAGCAGCGCTGTCGTTGTGGAGTATGAAATCGATGGAATCGGGGCGTTGTGTGACCAGATCAGGGGTGAGGAGTGGAAGCAAGAAGGCCCGGCGTCAGCGGAAACCAGCGCTGTGAACTACGCATTCCAGCGCACACCAGGCCTTTCCTGTTCCAATCCTGGCATCGCCAACAGCCGAGTTTGCTCTTCCCGTTCCAGAGGCGGTAACATACCCCGCGTACACAACTTCACCTTCTGCATTTCTGCATGAAGGAAAACCACAATAGGACCCGGCTGTTGGTTGTCCAGAGCTGCGCTGATAGCAGCACCCTCATCTATAGTTATCAACCAAACAGCCGATTTCTTACACGACTTCCAAAAACTGGTTGTTTTTCTATCGATTGGGCGAAATCTGGATGGGCAAAGGTGAGGCAGACGACGTAGTCGTTAAGATGAGCCAGGCTCAACCTTCAACTGCGTGCTGCCAATTGTGATCACGTCCCCGGCACTGATGACCGTACTCTCCCCCAGGCGCACTCCGTTCAGCAAAGTCCCATTTCGACTATTCAGATCCTCGATCCACCACTGCTGCCCACGCAACATCAGCAGCGCGTGTTCATTAGATACGTAGTCATCTTCCAGCACAATGGTGTTGCTGATTGCCCGCCCAATGCTGGTCACCGGCAAAAGTGGGTAAACCACCTCGGGTGATGGGCCATCCCCGTTGCTGCTAATCACTCGCACCGTACCAAAGTTCTTCTCCCGTTCCGCCAGGGTTGCGCTCGTTGCGCGCATGTCCCGGTAGATCAGCCAGGCGATCAGGGCGAAGAATAGTAGTAGGAGTGCAGCTCCCAGGAGCCGCAATAACAAAAGGATGACTGCAGGATCCATAAACAGTTTTAGTTCAGCCGTTAGCTCTCATCGGCTCCAGAATGAGTGGCCCCAGGTAGAGCGAGGGTATCCTGTCCGTGATCACTGACAACGACCAGCTCGCCGCGATTCTCCAGGCCTTCTCCATAGATGAGGGGGATACGATCAGAAAGGGCGATCAGGTCTCCTGGCTGGAGGACACACTCTCGACAGGGTTCACCGTTCACGGTAATGCCGCCACGACTGCCCACATCAAATAAGACGAAACGGCCATAACGCCAGCGGATATGGGCGTGTTGCCGGCTGACAACTGGCGAATCGACGATCACGTCATTATCGACGCTCCGGCCAATCGTTATCAGGGGCTTGTCTAACCCAACATGGCGGCGCCCGTTAATGATGAGGAAAGCATCCAGCTTCTTCAACTGGTCCAACGGGCTGCTTTCCTCTTGCCTGAATACGTTGGTCGTCTCTCCAGGATGGCGCTCACGGCGTGTCTCAACGACAAGTTCATTGCGACGCAACGCGGCGTCGGGAAGAAATTCCAGACGAGGCTCTCCGCTGATAGCCAGCCCACTCTGTTGCGCCAGTTCACTGAGATAGGCGCATAGGCGCTCAGTTAATTCGGGTTGTTGTTTTTCAAGCTGGCGTAGGTAACCAGGGTGTACGGTGACGCGATAGTAATTCGGGGCCGACGAACCGCCATGGCTATCTTCCAAAGCACGCGCTAACTGGGTGGCAACCTCGACGACCTTTGTGCGGTCGCCCGTCAACCAGCCCAGCGACCCTTCAACGAGCCGCTGCGCTAATCGCTCAAATCCCTGGAATTTATCTCGTCCTCTGCGCATCGATCGCATTATAGCGCTTCACCTTAGCCCGTCAATCGGATTGCACAAGGCTCTAAGGAGGGTATACTTTTCGTAGAGATTACGTATGTTCCGTATCATTATTTACTTTTGAGTTAAGGCAAATGACCCAGGAAAAAATCCGGCTGACAACGCTGGCCTCTTGCGCTGGTTGAGCGTCTAAACTCGGCCCTGCCGAGCTGGCGCACGTGTTGCAGCCACTTCGAGAAACCTTTAGCCCAGAACAGTTCCCCGATCTGCTCGTCGGTCTTGATCGGGCGGACGATGCCGCCGTATATCGGCTCAACGATTCTCAGGCTATCATAACGACCACCGACTTCTTCCCGCCGGTTGTAGACGATCCTTACGACTTCGGCGCAATTGCTGCTGCCAACGCGATGTCCGACGTCTACGCCATGGGCGGTGAAGTCCTCTTTGCGATCAACCTCGTTGCCTTCCCGGCCAACCTGGATCATGCCATCCTGCGCGAGATTTTGCGTGGTGGCGCCGAAAAAGTAGCCGAAGCCGGGGCCGTCGTCGTGGGCGGCCACAGCGTTGACGACAAGGAACCGAAGTACGGGCTGGCCGTGACCGGTGTTATAGATCCAGAACTTGTGAAGCGCAAAGGAGGCGCCCAGCCCGGCGACACCCTCTTGCTAACAAAGCGGCTGGGTACCGGCGTTGTCACTACAGCGTTGAAGCAAGGAAGGGCCGGGGCAAGTGATGTGAAAGCTGCCGTTGACAGTATGAAGCGGTTGAATCGAGATGCAGCCCGGCTTGCCCTTGAGCTAAACGCCCGTAGCATGACTGACATAACCGGCTTTGGCCTACTGGGCCATGCGCGAGAAATGGCTCAACACGCCGACGTGGACTTCCACCTCGACCTGACAAAGCTCCAGTGGCTGCCCGGCGCCGTCGAATATGGAGGGGCTGGCGCCTTTCCCGGCGGAATGGGCCGCAATATGGACTACTTTGGGCGTTGGGTGACGTTTAGCGACGAAATTTCTACGCTCTACCGGGATCTCTTGTGGACACCTGAGACCTCAGGTGGCTTGCTGATCGCGCTGCCTGGAGAGCAGGCAGCCACGTTCCTGGAGCGCTTGCCTGATGCTTACCTGGTTGGGTATGTAGAAGAGGGGCAAGGGAACCTACATGTAGGCTGCTGAGGGTTTCTCAGCTCAATCCGATGGCAGGGTGAATAAGAAGGTCGCGCCACTACCCGGTTCGCTCTCGACCCAGATTCGCCCGCCATGCGCCTCAATCGCCATGCGGCAAAACGTAAGCCCAAGCCCACTTCCCCGCTCTGCCTCGCTCCCCTTCACAAACTTCTCAAACAGTTGATCGCGGATATCTTCCGCCACACCAGGTCCGCTATCGCGTACGGCAAACTGCATCCCTATGCCATTTTCCTTGACGCTCACTTCAACTGAGCCGCCCGCTGGTGTAAACTTGATGGCATTGCCCACAAGATTCTGGAGCACACGCTCCATCAGCTCCACATCAACCGCGACCGGAGGCAAATGGCCATTCCGCTTCAGAACCAGATCAAGTTCCTTCTCCATCGCCAATGGTTCCTGTAGCGCCAGAACGTTCTCCACCAGCTCCAGGGGGCTTATCTCTTCGCGCTTTAGGGGTAACCGCCCACTCTCCAGGCGACTGATATTCAAGATACCATTCACCAGATTCAGCATCTGCTGCGTGCTATGATTGGCAATGCGTAGCATCTGGCCTATATCCGATGAAGGCGTAGGAGAAACACGGTCGCGCAACATCTCCAATGTACCGGAGACGATATTAAGTGGGTTGCGCAGGTCGTGGACCATCGTGTGCGTCAGGTCATCACGCATACGCTGTAGTGAGCGTTCGCGGGTTACATCTTCCAATACAACCAGGCGCCCGATAAGAGCATCAGCGGTGCGCACAGGCAGGCTGAGCCAGTGTAGAGCGCGTGAGCCAATCTCTACTTCGCCCTCAGTGGCCTCTTCGTGCCGCTCTGAGCCATGTACCTGCATAAAAGCAGTCTCCGCAAAGTCAGACGAACTCTGATGCAAGTTGTCCAACAGCGCGGAAAGAGAACGGTAGATCCACTCCCCAGGCTCGCCTGGCAGATTGAGATAGGACAACGCCGGTTCATTGACGACAAGAATGCGCTGGTCGGTGCCGACGAGGATGATTCCGTCGCGGTTGGACTGAATCAACGCCTCCAAGCGGCTTCGTTCATCTGTGCTCGCCTTAAAGAGATGAGCATTGGCAATAGCCATCGCAATAGCATCAGCCAGCGATTCAGCCAGCCTGATTTCATCCTGGCCAAATGCGGCCTCTTCTGTACTCTGTACGGTCAAAACGCCGAGCCGTTCCTGCGCATGCCGCAGGGGCACAAACATGGCGCTTTGCACACCGTTTCGTACAGCACCTTCCAGTGTAGCTGTCATCTCCTCCGCGCTCTGAACGATTGTGGTCTTCCCCTCTCTATATACCTCACAATACAGTTGTTCAGAAGCTGGTAGCGAGGAGCCAACCAGCCTGGCAAGGTGGCCCGTAGCCGAGGCAACGGTCAGCGATTGCCCGTCAGACGCCGGCGCCAGAATACCAACCACCTGCCAGCCAGTTAGCTCAGAAATTGTGTCCACAGCAAGGTGGGTGACGGTTGCCGGTTCCAGATGTTCCGCAATAGTGCGCAGCGCTTCATAAAGGGTCAACTGCCGGTCGGCAAGAAGGCGCTGTTCTTCATAAATCTGGGCATTGCGCAGAGCAAGGGCGATCTGGTCCGACGCGGCCTGGATCAAAACCCGATCTTGCTCAGTAAAATGGTTGGGCTGTGAATGCTGAAGGGTTAGCACCCCCGGCACTTCAGATTGGCTGGTAATGGGCACAACAAGCACCGAGCGCACGGCATACGGTTGGTCAGGCAGGGTCACCCAGCGCTCATCCTGGACTGTATCGTGGACAAGCGCCGCTTCCTGATGACGGACGGCCCAACCGGCCAATCCCTTATCCATGACAGCGCCTACAATCTCGCGGCGCGGCACGGGTGGTATCTTCCCACGCGCCAGAATGCTTTCGGTGACACGATTACGGCTGTCGAGCAGAAAGAGGCTTCCATACTCCGCTCCCGTCAGTTCAGTCGCAATATCAAGCGCATTCTGTAACGTGGCCTGCAACGTGGGGCCTTTTGACGTCGTGCGCGCAATTTCTACCAGGTTCTCAAAGAGCCTTTGCCTGGACAGAAGCTCTGCTTCGGTCTTCTTATACCGTGTAATATCGCGCAGCACGACCAGATGGCTGTTCTGCTTAAAATGGGTAATGCGCAACTCATAGACACGCTCCTGCCCTTCCACCATCTGCCTGATTTCTGCACCGGCGCCCGTATCAGTCTGCGCCTCTTCCCAGATAGGTTCCCATTCAGGAAGCACGCGAATCAAATGTTTGCCAACCACGTCTGAGGCATCTAGCGCCAATATACTTTCACAGGCGGGGTTGATATCCTCAATATACCCTTCTGAATCGAGAATGAGGATGCCGTCCGGCAAGCCGTCCAACACGCTGTCACGTTCAGCGGGAGGCATGTCGTAGGAACGGTCGCGAACCACGAGCCACGCCATCAGAAAGAGGCTAGCCAGAACAGCCCAAGACGCCAGGTCTGCCTGGGAAAATACGGCAGCGATGGCAGCAGGCTCGAGGCTTAAAAGCAAATTTGGTATCGTGTCTTGCAGTCCGTTCATTAATATTTTGAGTATAGTCTACCTATACTAAACGTCGCACTAGCCCATTTGTTACATATTGGTCCGCCTTCATTGCCGTGTACGTGGTATCATCGCTCAGGTAAGGTGCTTTCATCTTTTACGGTATAATTTCATCCGCCCCACGAAATAGATATGGAGTAAGCGCAAAGTGAACCGAACTGAAACTTACATAGAAAAAAGGTTGGCCCAAACCCGAGAGTTGTTTGCAAAATGGGAAGTAGACGGGCTGCTGGTAAGCAGTGCTGTGAACCGCCGTTGGTTAAGCGGCTTCACCGGCTCCAACGGCTGGCTGCTTATAACCCACGATTCTGCCTATCTGGCGACCGATTTCCGCTACTGGGAACAGGCCAGGGAACAGTCGCCCGATTTCGAGCTTTTCAAAATCCTCAAACAATCAGACATCCAGGATTTATTAGCCAAGCATGAGGGAGCGCGTCTGGCGCTGGAAAGCCAGCACGTGACCCTATACGAGTACAAAGTACTGGAGGAAGTAGAGGCGGTCGAATGGAAGCCAGTAGAACAGACAGTTGAACCGTTGCGCGCAGTCAAGAGCCAGTCGGAAATCGAGTTGATACAGCAAGCCGCCCGTATCACGGATGCCGCTATGAGCCTCGTACCGCAACTGGCTCGTCCTGGGCAATCAGAACAGGAACTGGCCTGGCAGCTGGAAAAAGCGATGCGCGAAGCTGGCGCGGATGGTCTGGCCTTTCCTGTGCACGTGGCGTCTGGGCCAAACGCTGCCTTGCCGCACCATATGCCGGGCGAACGTAAGCTGCAGCCCGGCGATAGTCTGATCGTGGACATGGGGGCCAGCGTCAACGGCTACTGCAGCGACCTGACACGCACATTTTACATGGGCGAAGCGCCAGATGAGCAGTTCCAGCAACTCTACGATCTCGTGCTACAGGCACAGACCACTGCACTCGAAGCACTACGGCCTGGCATGACGGGATCTGAAGCCGATGCCACAGCCAGAGATATTATCGCCGGCGCTGGATATGCCGATCACTTTGGACACGGGCTGGGGCATGGCCTCGGCCTGTTCATTCACGAAGGACCGCGCCTATCGCCAAATGCCCCAGAAGGGATACTGTTGCAACCCGGTATGGTGACCACCGTTGAACCGGGTGTCTATATTCCACAGTGGGGCGGCATCCGTATTGAAGATCTGGTGCTCTTGGTGGAAGGTGGCATTGAAATGCTGAGCCACTGCCCCAAGCAACCGCTCATCCCTCTCAGTTAAAGAAGGCTCAGGAGACCTCCCCGCTTATGGACCGACGATGGAATCTGTTATTTGCAATCCCGCTGCTGGCGGCCCTGATCGTCTTCCTTATGACAGAGCAGTTGGCATTCACAGCCCTGGCCTTTGTGGGCGGCTACGTCCTGATGGAAGGGTTGCGCTTTCTCATTCTGCCGCCCCATCTACACCGCGCTGTACAGCACTACCGGCGTGGTGACTTGGAAGAGGCGCTGGCTCTCACAGAAAGGTCAATCGAGAAGCGACCAGAGCGCTGGGAATCCCACTATCTCCGTTCTCTCATCTACTTCGCCATGTCTCGCCTGGATATCGCCGAGGAAAGCATTCGCGAAGCCATTCGCCTGAACGAGAACAGCGACTCCAGCCACAACATGCTGGGCCAGATTCTCTACTCACAAAACCGCCTTGAGGAAGCAGAGCAACAATTTGCAAGAGCGGTTGAGCTAAGGGCCAGAGAAGGGCTAAATCACTACCATCTTGGCGCTACCCAGTACCGGCTGGAGCGCTACGCAGACGCCGCGCCGCGCCTGGAGCTGGCCGTCAGACTGGGCATTGAAAACCCACAGTTGAACCTGCTCGCCTATTACTATCTGGCCCGTTCCCACGAGCAGTTGGGTGAGGAAGAGGAAGCGGAAAAAGCGTATGACAAGATGCAAGAGAATCGCGAAGCGTTTGAAGCGCTAAAGCAGGATGTTGCCAACGTTCCCGATTACCCGGGATTGTTACAACTGAAACAAGAGATCTCTGCCATTAACAGTCGGCTGCGCTGGAACGGTTAGCCGGTCGCGCTCTTTACGCCTCGCAGCCCCATCGCGTCATAAACTTTGGAGAAGAGGGGTATAACCTGCCGCCAGTCGTACTGCATTGCCAGTTGTGCAGCTTCCGCTCCCATCCGCCTGCGCTTCTCTTCGTCGCCCAAAAGGGACAGCACCGCGTTGGCAAATGCAGCCGGCTCGTCAGCCAGCAAAAGATGCTTGCCATCAATGACAGGATACCCTTCTGCGCCAATCCTGGTGCTGACAACCGCCTTCTGCGCCGCCATCGCTTCGATCAGCTTCAGGCGCGTACCGCTCCCCATCCGGAACGGCATCACAAAAAGTGCCGCCCCCGCCAGATAGGGCTGTATCTGGGGAACGAAACCGGTCAGCGTAATCCCTTCGACCTCTCGCAAAGGTTCCAGCCGTGCGTGCGGCTTCTGGCCCACCACACCAAACGTTGCACCAGGCCGCTGCTTGCGTATAAGTGGCCAGACCTCGCGCGCAAACCATAGTACGGCATCGACATTCGGTCTGTAATCCATCTTGCCGCTAAAAAGGACATCAAACCGGGGGACATCACCAGCGAGGCCATCACCACTGCAAGCCACCTGATAGGTCTGCACGTCGATGCAATTGGGCACAACCGTTGGCTCCAACCCGGCCACCAGTTGCTGCAGATGGCGGCGGTCTGCCTCGCTTACAACGGTAACGGCATCCGCTTCACGGCAGGTCCAGGCCTCGTACCGGCGCAGGCGCCGTGCCTGAACAAAGGAGTAAGCAGCAAGCGGCCAGCGCCGGGGTTGCCGCACGTCGGTCAAAAAGGCGCGACGTTGTAGCTCCGCTTCAGCATTGTGGTCATCAAAAAGGATTCTGGCGTCTGGTCTGGCCTCCCGCACCAGGGGAATGACGCGGGCCAGCTCAATGCCCTCAATCTGGACGATGTCATAATGGCGGGCGGCAAGCATCTCACGCAGCGTAACATCGAATGCCTCACTCTGCAGGCGGTGGGCCATATCGGGCCGCCGGTCAGTTACCAGGCGCAACAATCGTTGCCTATACGTTCGCTGTGGGACTGGAACGACGCGTATTTCGTGGCAAAATTCCGCCAGCCTGGTCCGCGCTGCCTCTTCTTCCTGCCCATCCGCCCGAAAAGTCAGCAGCGACAGTTCATATTGTGGTTGTGAGGCCAGGCCACGAATGATGTTGAAGTTACGTAGGCTAGTACCCTGGTGCGGTGGGTAAGGGAGTTGTGGGGTCAGGAGGAGAATGCGCACGGTATCAGAAAAGCGGCTCATGCTTATGCTTATGCTTGTGCTTGTAAGAGCGATTCATAAATCTTCAGTGTGGCTGCAGCCGTCTTAGTCCAGTTAAAGCGACAGGCCTGCCGCTTCCCAGCCACAATCAATTCAGTTCGTTTCATCTGGTCGGTCAGTACTTGTTCCAGCGCCGCTGCCCAGGCTTCGGCATCGTCCGGCTCCAGCAAAATGGCGGCGTCCCCGGCCACCTCTGGCAGTGACGCGCGGTCGCTGGCAATGACGGGACAGCCACAGTGCATCGCTTCCAGCACCGGGAAGCCAAATCCTTCATAGTGAGATGGCAAGGCGAGCACGCCCGCCCGCCGGTAGAGATGCGCTAATTGCCGGTCGCCGACGTTGGGCAGGTGGCGAACGTGCTCTTCCAGCCTCAGGGAAACCATCACTTCACCGATTTCGTCGTACAACCATCCTTTGCGACCCACCAGAACCAACGGTATTTCAAGCGCCGTTGCTCTACGCACAAGGTCAAACGCCCGCAGCAACGTAGGAACGTTCTTGCGCGGTTCAAGCGTCCCCACAAATAAGATATAACCGGGCGCAAGGCCAAATGCCGCCAGCGTTCTGTCAATCTCCTCAGCAGAGAACTCCTGGGCAAAGATGGGACTTGCTGCCAGATGAACGGTTGTAACCTTTTCGGGCGGCGTCTGCAGTCTCTCAATCAGATCCTGGCGGGTATGCTCACTATCGGCGACGATATGATCTGCTTTCTTCACTGCCCACTCAATCCGTCCTGCATAGTAGGAGCGGCTTTCCGCGGTCAGGTATTCAGGATAGTAAAGGAAGTTCAGGTCGTGCACAGTGATCAGGTGGCGTGAGGCGCCGAAGGCCGGCGGAATGAAATCAGGGCTGTGGAGCAGATCCAGTTTGCGCGGTAATAACTCCATACTCAACAACCAGCGCTCGAACCGGTGATGGCAGGGGGTAAACAGGTTCCGCCGCCGGAAGTTTGCTTTCTGCGGCTGGTAGTCATTTTCATCTTTCCAACTGTGGAAGAGTGTATACTGATTATGCAGATCAAGCTCTGCCAGAGCTGATATCAACTGCAAAGTGTAGCGGCTGATGCCGCCCATCTGGTAATATGGCAATCGTACGTCGATCCCGATCTGCATGGGCAGATTGTATTGTGTTCTACTGCATGCGTAAACTCTTAATAAAGCTGCAGTTAGCCTACATGACGTTTTACGTTTAGGATCAAGCGGTCTATAATGCGCAGCGGTTCACTACGAACGCAGGAGAGTGAGAAAAATGGCGAACAATCAAACGCAGTCACAGGAACTCGAGGAGTTGCGCAATCGCCTCGAGTGGATTGACGAAGAACGACGCAAGTCCAGCCGTCGTCTGGCCGAACTGGAGAAACGCGTTGCTTTTCAGGAGCAAGAGCTGGAGAACCGTGAAAGAACTATCAAAGACCTCGAAGAGCGCCTGGCCAACGTTTCCTCACAATTGGCACGCTTACCGCAGGTCGACACCCAACTGGCCCAGTTCAAAGATGAGATCGTATCGCTGATTGAGCAGTACGATGAGCGACGCATTCGTTCCGAAGAAGAAATGGAGCGTCTGCGACGAGTTGAACATGAAGGGAACGCCCGCGAGATAGCTGAAATCCGGCGCGAGCTACCTGCTATCAACCGCCTGCAAAACGAGATGGAGCTGCGCCAGGCCGAAGAGGCGCGCCTTGCCAATCTCATTGGCGTGCTACAAAACCGCATCCCGGGCATTGAGAACCGCATCGAAAACTGGTCCAGCGACCTCAACTATCTGGAAAAGTCTGAGAATCAGAATAGTCGCAACATTGCCGAAATTCAGACCAGCCTGGTGGAAATCAATAAACGCTGGGAGCCGCTGCAAAACCGATTGGACCTTCTAAGCGATAAGCTGTCGAAGCTCGAGAATAATCAGGATGCGTTCCTCGCTGCCCAAAATGAGGTGCGGCAATCGATCAAGAGCTGGGCCGAGCAAATCCAGCTTGGTGAATATGAACGCAACCAACGCCTGAACAATTGGCAGCGCATGTTAGAAGAGCAGCAGGACGTGATGGAGTCCTATCGCCAACAGTGGGTCACCTTCTCCGATCAGTACAAAGAAGCAAAGATGGCAGTCCATACGCTCACCGAATGGCAGCGCCAGCTTGAGCAACAGCAGCAGGAGATTTCTGAGCTGGCCCGCGTTGAAATCAATCGTATGCAGACCCGCTGGGACAACTTCGTTTTGGAGCACAACAAACGCTGGAAAAACTTTGAAGTTGACATTGACCAGCGACTGTCCACAGCCGACCGGCATGAACGGCAGCTTCGCGAACAGCTGGCGACCATGGACGAACGGGTAGAAGAGCTGAACCAGGAACAGGAGAAGATGTGGCGCGTCCAGAATGCCCAGGTAGATGCCATTAAGCAGTTCCCGCGCGTCTGGCAGGAAGAGATTGAGAAAACGCTGGCCCACGATCCCAACCGCCGCCGGCAGCCAACGCTGGTTCCGGTTCGCGATGAGGAATTGTAGCTCAGGCCTGCCAGGAGTTCCTCTTGCGGAAGTAGTATGCAATGCATGTCATAGGTACGGCAGGGCACGTTGATCATGGCAAGTCAACCCTTGTAAAAGCACTGACTGGGATCGATACCGATCGCCTGGCGGAAGAAAAAGAACGGGAGATGACCATCGATCTCGGTTTCGCCTGGCTGGAGCTTGAAGTGGGGAGCCACACTGAAGAAGTTGGTATTGTAGATGTGCCCGGCCACCGTGATTTCATTGAAAACATGCTGGCCGGAATCGGCGGTATCGACGTTGCCCTGCTCGTTGTGGCCGCCGACGAAGGAGTGATGCCCCAGACCCGCGAACACCTGGCCATTCTAGATCTGCTGGAAGTGCCTCTGGGCGTCATTGCACTCACCAAAGTCGATCTGGTCCAGGACGAAGAGTGGCTGGATCTTGTTACGCTCGATTTGCTGGAAACCGTAGCAGGTACGTGTCTGGAGGATGCGCCTGTCGTTTCGGTGTCGGCCAAAACAGGCGCCGGAATCGAGGAGCTGCGCCGCCAACTCAGCAGCCAGCTTAGCGCCGCGCAGCCTGGCGGGGTCAGCACTCGACCTCGTCTCCCCATTGACCGCGTTTTTACACTGCCAGGCTTTGGCACAGTCGTCACAGGCACCTTACTTGGTGGGAGCTTCCGTGTTGGTGATACCGTTGAGGTGCAACCAGCAGGCTCACGCTTACAAGGGCGTATCCGTGGGCTCCAGAGCCATAAGACACAGCGCGAAGTTGTCCACAGCGGCTCTCGCGTTGCCGTAAACATTTCTGGTATCAGCGCTGAAGATATTGAGCGGGGCAATGTGCTGGCTGCGCCGGGGGTCGTGCGCGGCTCGATCCTTATCGATGTTGCCTACCGCCACCTTCCTGACGCCGGATTTCCCTTGAAGCACAATGCCGAAGTCAAAATCTTCGTCGGGGCCGCGGAGACCATAGCTCGTACCCGGGTATTAGGTGAGGGCGACATTAAGCCAGGCTCTTCGGGCTGGCTACAGCTCGTGCTTCAGGAGCCTCTTGCGGTGCTGCCGGGGGATCGCTTTATTCTCCGCCGTCCGTCACCAGGAGCCACAATCGGCGGTGGGCGAATCCTCGATCCACACCCAGGGCGCCGCCACCGCCGCTTCAGGCCCGAGGTCATCAGTCGCCTCCAAACTCTGGCCGAAGGCACCCCTGCCGAGCGACTCCTTGAAACTCTAAGCAGAAATCAACCGCTGACAGCGCCTGAATTAGTCCGGCAGTCAGGAATGGAAAGCGCCGCAATGGAAGCGACGCTGGCGACCCTCATCGAACAAGGCGAAGTGCACCACCTTGGCGATTACCTGCTGACTACAACATACCGCGAACTGTTATTGGAGCGCATGCAGGCAGTCCTCACGACCTATCATCAGAGCTATCCTCTGCGCGGGGGAATCCCGCGCGAAGAGTTGCGCAGCCGTCTGGCTCTGGAAAGCGCCTTCTTCAACCTACTACTTCAGATTGCTGAAGCGTCTGGAACCATCGCTGCTGATGGCTCTGTCGTACGCCTTCCCGACCACGAGATCCGTTTCTCGCCGTCGCAACAGCAAGCCATTGACGCTCTCATGGCTCGCTTTGAAGAGAGCAAAGTCAATTCACCCAGCGTCAAGGACGCACGAGACGCCGTCGGCAATGAAGTGTATGAAGCCTTATTGGAGTTGGGTGAGCTTAAGCAGTTGAATGAGGAAGTTGTTTACCGCTCACACGACTATGAGCATCTCGTCGAGCAGATAGTAACCCTTGGCCTACAAAACGAGACTATCAATATAGGCCAGGTTCGGGATATGCTCGATACCAGCCGCAAATATGCTATTGCTCTGCTCGAGCACCTGGACCAACAACGCATCACGCGCCGCTCAGGCGACGACCGCACCTTACAACCTCATGTCCTGCGTGAGCGGCAGGCGCAATAGTTTCACTCCCTTCACCAGCCAGAGCATAGCTATACTTATCCAGTGAATACCAGAAGACCACCTTTCATCCAAGGAGACCTACAAGGAGACCTAAGTGCAGCACGAACTTATACATGGCGCCAGCATCTTCCAACGGCTGGAACTAGAATGGGACCAGCTTGCAGCAAGCGCCATGACATCGACGCCCTTCCAGAGCCGAGCCTACCAGCAGGCCTGGTGGAATCATCTGGGGCCGGGAGAACTATTCACTATTGTCCTTCGCAATGATGACGGCAGCCTCTGCGCCATCGCCTGCTTTTATCTACTTGATGGCGTGCTCCATTTCAACGGCGGCGTCGAAGAAACCGACTATCTGGACCTGATTGCGGCTGCGCCAGACGCTCCACGCGCCTGGGCCACTGTCTTTGAACTCTTGGAGAATGGTCTGATACCTTCCTGGCAGGGGCTTAATCTCTGCAACATTCCACAAGATTCGCCTTCAAGAACTATCCTCCAGCAACTGGCCCAAGAGCGCGGTCTGAAATTTTCGACTGTGGTGCAGGAGGTTTGTCCCGTCGTCGAACTGCCGCAAAACTTTGATGACTACCTGATGCAGTTGGACAAAAAGCAGCGTCATGAAATCAGGCGCAAGAAGCGCAGAGCAGATGCCGCAGGGGTTGAGCTAAAAATCGTCACGGGCGAAGATGATATTGCCGCAGAAGTTGATGACTTTCTGGAGCTATTACAGATGAGCACCGCAGAAAAAGAAGATTGGCTCAATGAAGGACGGCGAGCCGTCTTCCATGAAGTCGCAAAAAGTGCGCTAGAAGCGGGGACGCTCCAACTGCTCTTTCTGAAGCAAGAGAATAAGAAAATCGCCGGACTGTATAATTTTGATTATAACGACCGCATCTGGGTTTACAATTCTGGACTCAATATCGTAGAATTCGGGCACCTTAGCCCCGGCGTCGTACTCACCGCTTGTGCAATTGAACTGGCAATTCGCGCCGGTCGCCATGAGTTCGATTTCCTGCGTGGCGATGAGCAGTACAAATACTATTTTGGAGCACAAGACACGACTGTGCACCACATCCACATAACACGGGCATAAATCTTGGAGGCATAAGTCGCTGAAGCGTAAAGTCTCGGAGAAGTTCAAGTAGCAGCAATGTCTCCTATTTACAGAATGATATGATTATTAAGCAAGACCCTGACGTTCAACGCGTAGCCATGTTAAGCGTTCATACCTGTCCGCTGGCAATCCTGGGTGGCAAGAAAACAGGCGGCATGAATGTTTACGTGCGTGACTTAAGCCGCGAGCTAGGAAAGCACGGCATCTACGTTGACGTCTTTACCCGTTCGCAAGATGATTGCCAGCCCCGAGTGAAGCATGATCTGGGAGAGCGAGCGCGGGTTATCCACATCCCCGCCGGGCCAGAACGCCCCATCCCCGTCAACGAAATCTTTAACTACCTCGATCAGTTCGTGAACGGCGTAATGGAGTTCGCTGCTGCTGAAGGGCTTACTTACGACCTGATTCACAGCCATTACTGGCTTTCAGGCCTTGTGGCAGAGCAGCTTAAAGCGAATTGGGGCAACCATATTCCCATTGTGCAGATGTTCCACACGCTGGGGCACATGAAAAACCGCATCGCCTTAGAGCCTTCGCAGCGTGCAGCGCCCGAGCGCATCGTGGGCGAGACGCGCGTCCTGGAATTCGCCGATCGTATTGTCATCTCCACGCCAGCAGAAGAAGCCCAGCTCCACTGGCTTTATGGCGCCGACATGGAAAAGGTAGTCACCATTCCCCCAGGTGTGGATGTAGAACAGTTCCATCCCATCTCCAAACAGGTAGCCAAACGGCGCATAGGGGTACCAGATAGGAACCGCAATATTCTCTTCGCCGGCCGCATTGAACCGCTCAAGGGAATCGATACTCTGCTTCAGGCCATGGCTCTCATCCAGGAACGGCATCCTGAAGTAGTGCGTAACGTCTGCGTCGCCATCATCGGCGGCGATCCCTGGAGCGACGACCCCGATGATGAAATGGCCCGATTACAGAGCCTGCGCCAGGAGCTTGACATTCACGATCTGGTTACATTCCTGGGGTCAAAAGACCAGAAAGTGTTGCCCTTCTATTATGCTGCAGCCGAAATGGTCGTCATGCCCTCGCACTACGAGAGCTTTGGCCTTGTGGCTTTGGAAGCAATGGCGACGGGAACCCCGGTCATTGCCTCTGAAGTCGGAGGCCTGGCCTTTCTTGTCAAGGACGGCGAAACCGGCTTCCATGTCCCTAGCCGTGACCCTGAGGCGTTGGCAGAGCGCATTTTTGCGTTGCTTAACGATCCAGGATGCCAGAGGGAAATGGGGCGCCAGGCGCACCTCAGCGCGCAGAAATACGCCTGGCATAACATCGCCGACCGTATCATTGAGCTTTACAAGAATGTCCTGCGCGAACGAGCGTTGACTTAGCTTCTCGTCA
>CAZRTM010000016.1:0-25590 GCA_964602995.1 uncultured Ardenticatenaceae bacterium | reverse complement strand
GGACGGTAACGAACGTTGGCCCGTCGCGCCTGGAAAGCCTCTGTGTTGCTGATCGAGCTGACCTCCAACCACTCCTTTGAACCGGCGGCCCACACTTCCAGGTCATACTTTTTAGCGGCCGCAAATCCCAGGTCTCCGGTCACTATCTCCACCACCCGGTAGCGTAGCCCCAATGCCTGGGCGATGTTCTTCGCTTCCTGCACCATCTCGTCCAGAGCCTGATAGCTCTCCCCTGGCCGGGTAAAGCGATACATCTCCACCTTATCAAATTGGTGTCCGCGTTTAATACCGCGCACGTCGCGTCCCGCGCTCATCTTCTCGCGGCGGAAGCAGGGTGAATAGGCCACATACTTCAAAGGCAACATCTCGTCATCGAGGATCTCATCGCGGTGGATATTAGTCAGCGCAATTTCCGCCGTTCCCAGCCACATAAAATCCTCTTCCGCATCGCGATATATGTTATCGGCGAACTTGGGCAACTGGGCTGCGCCCACGAAGCACTCTGAGCGGACCATGAATGGCGGGTAGATTTCCGTGTATCCATGATTGTTGATGTGGTAATCGAGCATGAACTGGATCAGCGCCCGCTGTAGCCGCGACCCCCAGCCACGGAGCAGGTAAAAGCGGCTTCCGCTGAGCTTCACACCTCGCTCAAAGTCAATCAGCCCCAGCTCCGGTCCCAGGTCCCAATGGGGTTTCGGCTCAAAATCACGCTCCACTTCCGCCGCCCCTTCAGGCTCGTAAGCAATGTTGTGGCTGTCGTCGGGCGCCACAGGCACACTCTCATGGGGCATATTGGGCACCCACAACATCTGCTCATGCAACCGTTCTTCAACGGCGTGCAATTCGTCGTCCAGCTCGGCGATGCGGTCACCGGTACGCCGCGTTTCATCCTTCGCTGCCTCCACAGCGTCACGTAGCGCACCGATCTCGATCTCTAACGCGCCGGTTACTTGCTCTGGCTCACCGGCAGCCTGTGCCTGCTGCAGCTTCTTCTCCAGTTGCCGCAGATTACCCATTGAACGCCCAATATCCTTTGATGACTCATTGCGCCTATGGCGCAGCTCTTCCACCTCCTGGATGATCTCGCGGCGACGTTGATCCAATTCCAGAATCTCATCAATTGGAGCTGTGTCATTCAGCTTCGCCACCTGCTCCTTCACCCATTCTGGTTTCTCACGAATCAGATTGATGTCTAGCATCTTCTCTTACTCCATTTATCTCTTAACCTAACCTAAGCAGAAAAGTACCTATGAAAAACAAAAAGCCCCCTCATCGCCAGGACGAGGGGGCCCGTGGTGCCACCTGGATTCTTCCACTGGACCGTAGACAGGTTCCAATGGAACTCAAACGCGCTTTAACGGGCGCACCCGGCCTGCCTTATGGCTATTCGGAACCGCTTACAGGTCCCTTCCCTTTCTCGACAGGCAACTGGACGTACGTTTCTCGTGACGTCCCGGAGTGGATTTCAGCCGCGCGACTGTTAGCTTTCAGCAACCGCTAACTCTCTCACAAGCCGCCACAGCTTACTTATCTCCATGTGCTGTTAGGTTCTAAATTGTATCGTTCGTACCATGCATTATAGCGAAGCGACCTATCTACTGCAATTGTTGTATAATTTTTTATCACTCAAAATGATTATGCGAATTGTCTTGAGGGGTTATTCGTCGCACCTGAAGATGAAGAGACAGAAGTACAGCCGGTCTTGTTACCCGCGCCACGCAACGAGCAAGAGAAGCAGCCAGCCAAGCAGAAAGGCTACTCCTCCAATGGGTGTGATTGCACCCAACCAGCCAATTCGCGTGAAGACCAGTAGATAAAGGCTCCCGGAGAATATGAGAATGCCGGCGAGAAAGAGATAGCCGGCCCAATTTACCATCGTACTGGACCACTGCGTGCTGGCCCAGGCCGCAACGAACAGCGCCAGGGCATGGATCATATGGTAACGCACGGCCGTATCATAAGTCCGTTCCAGCCTTGGGTACTGCTCAAAGTAGCCTGCCAGCCCATGCGCGCCAAAAGCACCGGCGCCAACGGCTACAAACATCAATGCTGCTGCGATAATAACAAAGACTCTGGCCACGTAGAACTTACTCCTGACCTCACTTACCGCCAACCACAAAATTGGCTAGCGATACTTCTCTCGCAACGCGCGCTCTACCTGCCGATCAGCATCCCGCTTGGCCATCGCCTGGCGCTTATCGTACAGCTTCTTACCTCTGGCCAACGCCACTTCGACCTTAGCCCAACCATCACTCAAATAGAGCTTGGTAGGCACCATCGTCATGCCTTTCGACTGTAGGGCGTCAAGAATCTTATTGATCTCTCGCCGGTGCAGCAGCAGCTTGCGCGGCCGGGTCGGGTCGTGGTTCTCCCTGCTGCCATGCTCATACGGTGCGATATTGGCCTCAAGGAGATATAGCTCATCTCCGCGCGGCTGTACATAGGCGTGCTGCAAACTAACCTTGTGATCGCGAATGGACTTGATCTCAGTGCCTTGTAACACCAGGCCCGCCTCAAAGCGCTCCAGCAGGTGATAGTCATGGCTGGCGCGCCTGTTTCGCGCCACAATTTCCTTTCCGTTGCTCCGTTTCTTACTCATTCCTTCCCGCAAGCTACTGCTTCTACACTCAGGTCTCGTTTACTGACCTTCCGTCAAAAATTCTACCGCTCGCTCTAACTGTGTATCACCTTCACCGCCCAGGGTGTCAGGCGTCGGAACCTCAATATGCGGTTCGATACCTGTTCCATCGATGCTCTCGTTGTTCGGCGTATACCAACGAGCAATGGTGACCCTCAGTTCAGAGCCATCAGAAAGCATGTGGCTCTGCTGCACCGATCCCTTGCCAAAAGTCGTTTCGCCGATGAGCGTGCCACGCCCATGATCTTTGATGGCGCCAGCGACAATTTCGGAAGCGCTGGCGCTACCGGCATTAATCAGAACAACCAGAGGAATATCCTCCGCCAGGTCCCCATCGTCACTGCGGTAAGCATCATCGGTGCCAAACGTCGAGCTTCTGTCATATAACACGATGCCTTCTGGCAGGAAGATGTCAGAAACGGCAATCGACTGGTCCAGGTAACCGCCGGGATTATCACGCAGGTCCAGAATCAACCCTTGCGGATCCTGTGCCAACAGCTCTTCAATCGCCGCACGCAGCTCGCTGTCCGCCTGGCGGTTGAAGCTAGTCAGGCGCACATAGGCGATCCCCTCATCCAGCATTTCCGACTCTACGGTCAGAATCTCAATGCGTTTGCGCGTGATGGCCACCTCAAACGGCTCGTCAACACCTTCGCGCGCAATGGTCAGCACAACCTCTGTTCCTTCAGGGCCACGAATCAGCGCAATCACTTCGTCGAGCGAGCGCCCAATCATCGATTCGCCATCAACGGCTGTGACCACATCACCGGCCTTCAGCCCGGCGATATCAGCCGGCTGGCCGTCCATCGGCCGCACAATCTCAGCATTGCCCGCTTCGTTTTCACGTACAAACGCACCGATGCCCTCAAATGACCCCTGCAAATCCTCCCGCATGCGCTCGGCCACATCCGGCGGTGCAAAGCGAGTAAAATCGTCACCCAACGTCTTCAATACACCCTGAATTGCTGAATACGTCAGTTCTTCATCATCCGGCAACTCACCGTCGTACTCCGCTTCAATGATTTGCCAGACTTCCCAAAGCAACTGCAGGTCCTCTTCCGTGAATTTATCCTCGGGGTCCCGGCCTTGTGTCGCGTCGGCGGCGGAATCCCTATCTGGCTCAGACACAGTTTCGTCGTTGGTCGCCGCTGTCGAGGATTCCTCACTATCTGTGTTATCCTCTTCTTCCGGCGTCACCACTGTCACTTCAAGCGTCGTTTCTGCGCCTTCTACCTGCTCATCACTCTGCTCCGGATTTTGGGGGCGGTCTACCGTGGCAACATCAGCGATCTCTTCCAACTGGGTTGCTGATACCCCTGTCACGGCAGCACGACGGCCAACAAGGAAGGCGCCGCCGGCCACGACAACACAGACAAAGGTGGCAAAAAAGCCCAACAAAACAATAAGTGCAACCAGCCGCGTTCTATTTCCCATTATTGGCCATCCTGTTCTCTAGATACTCGACAGCCCGGTTCAGTACCAGATCCTGGCCAGCCTCGACAGCCTCCTGCGTCACCTCCACAGAAATATCAGGCTGCAACCCTTGCTGGTCAAGCTGATGCCGCTCCGGCGTCAACCAACGTGACGCCGTCACATGAACCGATGAGCCATCGCTTAAATCATATACAAGTTGCACGGACCCCTTTCCAAAAGTCGGAGTACCAATCAGAGAAGCCCGTTCACGGTCCTGCAAAGCACCTGCCAGAATCTCTGAGGCGCTGGCAGTACCACCGTCAATTAGTACAACCAATGGTATATCAACACCACTGCCGCCGCTGGTTGCCTCAAAGACACGCTCTTCCTGACCTTTGCTCTGCTGGTAAAGAATCGGTCCATCTTCCAGGAAATGGTCGGCAATGGCGACGGCTGCATCCAGCAAACCCCCGCCATTCTGGCGCAAATCGAGGATCAACCCCTGCACCCTTTCGGCTCGCAACTGCTCGATAGCTGCGTCAACCTCATTACTACTTTCGCCACTAAAGCGGCTGAGCCGGATATAACCAATCGAGGGAGACTCCGGAAGGACGTGATAGGTCACGGAAGGGATCAGAATATCTCCGCGTTCAATAGTAATGTCTTCCGGCTCCGAAGCGCCAGGGTGCAAAACCGTTAAGGTAACGCTCGTTCCTTTCTCACCACGGATTGCCTCGGCAATCTCTTCGACTGGGTCCAGGGCACTGACTTCCACACCGTCAACAGCCAGCAACACATCGCCAACGAGAATGCCGGCCATCTCGGCCGGATTGCCGGGAATTGGCTCCAGGATGACCTCACCAGCCTCATTGCGGCTGAGGTGGGCGCCAATGCCGCCAAAGTTGCCGCGCAATGATTCACGTTCCTGTTCCCGGGCCGGCGGTTCGATGAAAACCGTATAGGGATCACCTAGCTCGTTGAGAGCGCCACGAATGGCGCCATAGGTGATTTGCTTCATAGGAGGAATCTCACCCAGATAGCTCCCCTGAATCCAGCTCCATGCCTCCCAGAAGAGCGCAAACTCTTCCTCACCTTCAGAGGCTGATGCTGTGCCTACTCGCTGCTCCAGAAAATCGTTGGCAAAGTAACCACTTGCAAAAGCTGTTCCGGCCAGCAAGACAATCAAAAATGATATAAGAAAATCGCGCGCTCTCTTTCCCATTCGCTTACCTGAAGAACAGCTTGATGATGCCAGCAAACCGCCTGGACACACCTGAATGTTCGCATTTGCTGCAGACCAATCGAGGGCCGGTTGATTTTAACAGTAGCAATAAGCAGACGCAATCCAGCACTGCTTCTCATCCCCAGTTATACCTAATCTCTCACACTCGCTTGTCCACCACCTGACCGCCCAGTATACTTCAGAATATCAGCGCCCCGACTGGGTGAAACTCGCACAAAGCGTTACTTGTACTTGTAGTGGATTCATAATGAAGACGTTCTACCGTCTCGGGTTAGCATTCCTCTTTTTGCTAACGATCTGGTTAGTTCCCGGATCGCGAGCCGCAGCTCAAGACGATATTGAGACAACCGATTATAGCGCCCAGGCGCGCGCCTTGCTTGATGAGATGAGTGTGGACGAACGGGTCGGCCAGCTCTTTCTCGTCACATTTGATGGCGCCGATACCAGCACTGAAGCCAGTATCAACCTGCTGATTTCGCAGTACCGCATCGGCGGCGTCGTTCTTCTGGCCGAGAATGATAATGTGCAGGGCGAGAATGGTAGCACACCCCAACAGGTCGCCGACCTCACCAACCGTCTGCAACAGCTATCCCTCCAGCCCAACACCGTGATCACCGCTCCTGTAGATAATGAGGATGAGGCCGGTCAGCAGGTCGAAGCAAACGGCGAGGACCAAGGCACTGCTATCGGCATGCCCTTATTCATTGCCACGCTACAGGAAGGCGACGGCGCACCTTTCAGCCAGATTCGCGATGGCGTCACTGAACTGCCCAGCCCTATGGCCATTGGCGCCACGTGGCAGCCACAAGTTGCCCGAGAAGTCGGCCAAATTGTGGGACAGGAGCTGGGCGCGCTGGGCGTCAATATGGTCCTCGGCCCTTCGCTTGACGTCCTGGAACGGCCCAATCCGACAAGCGCCAGTGACCTTGGCATCCGCACTTTTGGCGGCGATCCCTATTGGGTGGGCTTAATGGGCAGCGCCTATACCCAGGGCGTACATCAGGGCAGCGATGGCCGCATCGCTGTAATCACCAAACACTTTCCCGGCCGTGGCAGCAGCGACCGGCCCCTCGACGAAGAGGTCTCCACAGTCCGCAAATCACTCGAGCAACTGAAGCAGGTTGAGCTGGCCCCATTCTTCGCCACCACCGGGCTGGCGCCCAATCCAGAAGCCACCGCCGACGGCATGCTTGTCACCCACATTCGCTACCAGGGCTTCCAGGGCAATCTGCGAGACACCACCGCCCCAGTCAGCTTCGATCCGCCAGCGCTACAAACATTGATGGCGCTACCGGAGCTAAGTGGCTGGCGTGAAAGAGGCGGAATCCTCGTCTCCGACGCCCTCGGCGTGCGCGCCGTACAACGGTTCTACGACAACACCGGAACCGAATTCCCACATCGCCAGGTCGCCAAAGATGCGCTGCTGGCAGGCAATGACCTACTTTACATCGACCAATTCGCCCTCGCTCAGGATGATTTCAACAGCCAGGTGGCCAATCTCATCGACACCATCACCTGGTTCCAGGAGAGATACCTGACAGACCCTGCCTTTCAGCAACGGATTGACGAAGCCGTCCTGCGCATCCTGGAGTTGAAGCTACGCCTCTATGAGGGCGATTTCGCAGCCGAGAATATTCTGGTCGATACGTCGCGCCTGCCTGAGCTGCTCCAACAACATAGAGGAACCATCTTGAGCCTGGCGCAGTCGGCTGCGACGCTGATATCGCCAGGGCAGACAGAGTTGCAGGACCGGCTCCCTCGTCCGCCCGGGCCTGAGGATCAGATTGTTGTTTTCACCGACGTACGGCAATCGCAACAGTGCACTGAGTGCCCTCCAGAACCATATATATCACTAACCGGCCTGGAAGAGCGAATCATGGCCCTTTACGGTCCCGAGGGCAGCGGACAGGTGCGAGAAGGCCAGGTAAGGAGCTTCTCTTATGGGGATCTCAACGCCTTTCTGGACGCTGGGCCTGGCCCCATTCCACCACCAACCCCGGAAGCAGGCGATGGAGTTCCAGTCGAAGGGGATCCTTCGGCCACACCTGAATACTCCCCTGCTTTTCAGGTTCAATCTGCCTTACAAAATGCGGAATGGGTTATCTTTGCTGCGCTGGATGTCACACCCAACGTTCCCCACTCACAGGCCTTAAAGCGATTCCTGGCTGAGCGCTCAGACCTTATTCGCAACACGCGCTCCATCGTCTTCGCTTATAACGCGCCCTACTACCTGGATACGACGGAAATAAGCAAGCTCACCGCCTACTACGCCCTTTATAGTAAGCAACCAGCTTTCATTGACACGGCCGTCCGCTTGCTATTCCAGGAGGCATCGGTGCGCGGCGCCCCGCCGGTTGATATCGCCGGCATCGATTACAACCTGTTCGGAGCGACACAGCCGGCGTCCAATCAGGTCATCGATCTCTTCGTCGTACGGGATGGCGCGCTGCAATCTCCCGCCAGCGATGAACCCCTGGAGCTGGTTGTGGGCGAAAGCCTGCGCCTGCGAACCGGCGTCATTCGCGATCACAATGGTCACCCGGTGCCGGATGGAACCCCGGTGCAATTTATCCAACAAGACCGCCTGCAAGGATTTACCAGCGTCATAGGCGAGCGACCAACGGTGAACGGCGTGGCCGAGCTAGATTACGTATTGGAAGCGCGCACGGGCCAATTCCGCATCACAGCCGTCAGCGGCGAGGCCAGAAATTCGCAGCAAATTGACGTCGCCATCGGCGACAACATACGCATCGTGGTCATGACCGTTACACCGGGGCCAACAGCGGCGCCCACCCTGACACCGACGAGCACAGCTACCCTCGAACCAAGTAGCACGCCAACAAACACACCCACAGCGACGCTCGCACCGGCTCCTACGCCCACGGAACCACGTGTCGAGATTCCACTTGAAGCCCTGTTTATGCTCCTCAGCCTGGGAGGCGGGCTGTTGCTCACCACCTTCCTCGTTGCCTTCGCCGTGCAGGCCCAAATGGTAACCAACTCCCACCAGCTAATCAGGCTGCTCATGTTAGGCGTCATCGGCAATCTGATTTTCTACAACTACTTCGCCCTCGGCTTACCGGGCGCCGAATGGCTCTCGGCGGCAGGAAGTTGGGCAGCCTTGCTGGCGACGGTCGCGGGGGGCCTGCTTGGTCTGGCCATCGGCTGGTGGCAAGTCGGCAACCGCCCCACGGCAGAAAGGCAGAGCCAGTCGGCGGGTGACTAGGGGCCGTCCTGGGTTTCCTCTTCCGGTGTTTCACGAGTAAGTGAAATATCGTGCCACGATACCGGATCCTCTACCGGTTCCAGGTGGGTAAATATTGAAGCACGGGGCAGAGCCTGCCGCATCTTTCGTTCAATTTGCTCCAACAAGCTATGGCCTCTCTGCACGCTCCAGTCGCCGGGGACCTGAATATGAACCGAAATGAAGCGTTGTGCCCCCGACTGGCGAGTGCGCAAAGCATGATACTGCACCCCGTTCCCTGTATATGATTCCAATATGGAGACAATCAGCGCCTGCTCCTCTTCTGGTAGCGCACTATCCATCAACCCGTGCACAGAGCTATTCACCAGCCGGAAACCAGACCGCAAGATGTAAACAGCAACCAGCAAACCAATAATTGGGTCTAACGGCTGCCATCTCGTAACACTGACCGCGCCGATTCCCAGTAGAACACCGGCCGATGTCCACACATCCGTCAACAGGTGACGCGCATCGGCTTCCAGCACTGCTGATTCATATTCGTGCGCCGCACGTTGCAAAACGAGGGCCACAACCAGGTTTAACCCGGCGGCCACCAGAGACACAATCAGACCCAGGTTTAACTGCTGCAACGGTTGGGGATTGAAAAGGCGCTCTATGGCCGCCCCCACAATCACCAGCGCAGCAATCAGAATCAATGTACCTTCAATAGCAACGGAGAAATACTCGGCCTTCGTATGTCCATAGGCATGTTCCTCATCCGGAGGCCGGGCTGCCACAGTCAGGGCCACCAGGGCCACGATGGCAGCCACCAGGTTAACCCCAGACTCCAGCGCATCAGAGAGCAGACCAACGGAATCTGTCAGCAAATAGGCCGACACTTTCAAGGCAATGGTAATCAGCGCCGTGATAATCGAGAGCCAGGCAAATCGAGTTAATTTCGCTCGGTCTTCCATAACTGTCCTATTGTAATAGGTCTCCACCACTTCGCCGTTAGAACTGCAACGGATCGCCCAAACCCGCTTCGATTCGTTTCAGATTTTGGCTATTGCGACTATAATGCAATCTCGTCTGGCCACATCATCAGCAAGGCCGGCACTTCCCCAGAACTCCATGTTGAGAAGGGAAGAATCTTCATAGAAGGCATTCAACAGGAGACAGAAATGGCCCTTACACCTGAACAACAGTCGGTGGTCGATCGCGTCAATAGTGATGGTATCAAATTCATTACCTTACAATTTACAGACATCAACGGAACAGTAAAAAGCGTCAATATACCAGCACACCGGCTGGGCGAAATCCTGGAAAAAGGAAACTGGTTTGATGGGTCATCCATCCAGGGCTTTGCGCGCATTCATGAGAGCGACATGGTTCTTATGCCTGATCCCAACACTTATCGGGTTCTACCCTGGAAATCCCCTGCGCGCCCCACAGCTCGTCTGATCTGCGATATCCTGCAGCCCGATGGTGAACCGTTCCCTGGCGACCCTCGGCAGATTCTGCGCCGCGCCATTGCTCGCGTTGAAGCGCTCGGCTATTCCTTCAACTGCGGCCCTGAACTCGAATTCTTCTTGCTACAAAAGCAAAACGAGATGCTGCGCCCGGTTCCGCACGACGTGGCCGGGTATTTCGACTTCTCTCCCCGTGACCTCGCCGCTGCGGTACGCTCCGACATCGTCGACGCTCTGCAGGCCCTCGACATCGAA
The DNA here is from genome assembly GCA_964602995.1 of uncultured Ardenticatenaceae bacterium. Classification (GTDB taxonomy): domain Bacteria; phylum Chloroflexota; class Anaerolineae; order Promineifilales; family Promineifilaceae; genus JAAYYY01. Next base: position 15,385 of record CAZRTM010000016.1, on the reverse strand, counting down.
GTCGAAATGGACCACCATGAGGTAGCTCAAGGCCAGCATGAAATCGACTTCCGCTATGCCGACGCGCTCACAGCCGCGGATAATGCGATTACGTTCAAACAAGCGGTCAAGGCCATCGCCACCGAATATGGCATCTACGCCAGCTTCATGCCCAAGCCGTTCTACGGTCAGGCCGGCAGCGGCATGCACACACACCAGAGCCTGTTCAAGGATGGCACAAATGCCTTCTTTGACGCCAGCGACTCCTACAAACTATCGAAGCTGGCCTATCACTTTGTAGCCGGACAGCTACACCATGCGCGAGCGCTCAGCGCCGTCGTTGCGCCAACGGTAAACAGCTATAAGCGTCTGGTGCCTGGCTATGAAGCTCCCGTTTACATTTGCTGGGCACGCACGAACCGTGCCGCTCTTATCCGCATCCCCCATTATTCACCTGGGCGCGAACAGTCCACCCGCGTTGAGCTGCGGTTCCCTGACACGAGCTGCAACCCATATCTGGCCTTTGCCGCCATGCTGGCCGCCGGTCTGGACGGCATCGAAAAAGAGATGGAACCGCCGGCCCCTGTCGAAGAGGACGTTTACCACTTCGACGCCGGTCGCCTGGAGGAGCTGCATATCGCTCAACTCCCCGGCTCTTTGGACGAAGCAATCAACGCCCTGGAAGCCGATGAGGTCATTCTAGAGGCACTGGGCAAGCATACATCGCGGCTCTTCATCGAATCCAAGCGCGCAGAGTGGGACGAATACCGCACTCAGGTCACCGAGTGGGAATTACGCCGCTATCTCGAGACACTATAACTGACCAGGACCGTACCCATCAATGGAGCAGGAGACCATCTCTATGAGGCGACAGTTGCCCCGTTTGTTCCTCGCGGCCGTGCTGCTCGTACTGCCGGCTCTGTCATGTAATTTCGTCAGCGACATGCTGGAACCAGGCCCCACACCCAGCGCACAACCGCCGGCTACCGCAACGCTCGAACCGGCGCCGGTATCATTGCCAGAGGCAACTGGCGCGCCAACAACCGTCACTACCTACGACAACGACAAACTAGGCCTATACTTTCAATACCCGCAGAGCTGGGATCTGGTAGAAGGTGAAGGCTCGGTCACCGTTGCTTCCCATCCCGAGCTGTTAGCGTCAGAGACCTTTGACCGTGAAGGAGCCGGCGTAGCGATATCCGTCGGGCAGCAGGAGCAGCTCGAGGCAGAATCAGAAGAGGAGGCGTTGATAGATGCTGTCATCAGATTTGGCTACAGCAGAGACGAACTCAGCGTAGAAACGTTCAACACAACCACCATCAACGGACAAGAGGCGGCCGTTGCCTCCATTCGTCGAGACGATGGCGATAACCAGAGTGGCCAGGCGCTCCTGTTTTATGTGGTACTGTTGCGCCGGGAACAGCGGATGGCCGTGGCCACAGGCATCACGCTCGAGCAATACGCCGACCAGTTCTGGCCTGAACTCGAAGCAATTACCAACTCCATACGCATCACAGCTCCGGCAATCCCTCCCAGCCAGGGGCAGATCGAATATGGGCAGATGGTTCAAGATACGGTTCAGGCCGGCGTTGCCTCGGCGTGGCATTTCGCTGGCGAAGAAGGCGAGCGTATCGACATCCGCGTCACCCCACTTGACGACCGGCTGGATGTCACCGTGGACGTGCTTGATGATTCCGGCGCTTCGATCCTGCCATCAGGGCCTATCGATGATGCCTTCGGCGTAGAAGAGGTTCGCGCCCTCACCTTGCCGGCCAGCGGCGAATACCTGATCGTCATCCGCGGCTTTGCCCGTGCCAGCGGAGCGTACGAGCTACGGGTCAGTCAGGCAGGAAATGCAGCCTTCGCTGAAGCAATTACCCTCAACCAGTCACGCTACGGCACACTGCAACCGGACCAATACAATGAATATACCTTTAGCCTAAGCCAGAGCCGGACCGTCACGGTCCTGGTCGACCCCATAGATGATCTCGACGTCGTCGTAGAAATCATTGATGAGAATGGCGCTGTTGTGCTGCAACAAGATAGCTCCTACGGCCGGGAACAACTATCGTTTGAACCCGAAGCAGGCGTTGAATATCTGATCCGCGTTCGTGGCTATGCCGGAGCCGGCGGAGCGTACACTGTCACTATCACGCCTGGTGGTATCTCAAGCGACGATCCGGGCACAACCATCACGGCAGGCGGCACACTGTCCGAAAATGACGACGCCGGCCATGACTTCCCTTTCGTCGCCGTCTCCGACAGCGTTGTCTATGCCTCTGTCATACCTGAAGGTGACCTTGACGTCGTGGTTGAGATCTGGAATGACGATATGGATCAGCGCGAAGAGCGTATCGATCTCTATTATGGCCAGGAAGATGTCACCTTTATCGTTTCTGATAGTGGCAACTACTTCTTCAAAGTATTGGGTTATGAGGGCCAGAGTGGTGACTATACGATGATCATGAGTGGCTCACCCACGACTATCTTTGAGCTGGCGTCTGGCGATGATGTCCAGGGAAGGTTGGGCGAGGACGCCTTTATCGAATATACCATTCGCCTCAATGCCGGCGATCAGCTTCATCTCGAGGTCAAGCCGGATGACGAGACTGATGCTGTCCTCGAACTACTGGATCTGGACAATAACGTGCTGGCCCAGACGGACGAAGGATTCAGGGGCGAAACAGAACAATTGCGCTTCACCGCCGACAGCGGGAGCGATGACGCCACCCTCTATCTTATCCGCGTCAGTGAGTTCGCCGGCAGAGGCAACGGCGCCTTTACGCTAACGTTAACGAGCAGCCAACCGTAGTCTGCTCAATCAATCCAGGCTGGCGCCTTCTCCCGACCTGGCAGCGTAACGCTGTTTAATGTTCGGAATCAGGTACTCTTCAAAGGCTCGCTGCTCGTCGTATTGTGGGTCCCACCCCCAATCACGGCGAGCAGCGTTGTCATTCAGCTCAGAAGGCCAACTATCTACAATGCCCTGCCGCTTCTCATCGGGCCGGAATGAAATTTCAGCGCCGGGAAAAGCCCGCAGCACATGATCGCGAAACTGTGCAGCCGTCAGGCTAAAGCTCGTGACATTGTAGACCTGGCGTGATAGCCGGGCGCGATCGGCGCCGGCCAGATTCAACAACGCAGAAACAGCATCGGCCATGACCATAAATGGAATGCGTGTATCCGGGCGAACGAAGCATTCGTATGGTTTGTTCTGTGCCGCCGCGTGAATCATCTCCGGTCCATAATCACTCGTTCCGCCGCTGGGAACCGTGATGGCGCTGATCAGCCCCGGGAAGCGCACGGCCCTGAAGTCCAGCATCACCGGCCGGTCCGCCGCCAGTTGGCGGTAGTACTTGCTGTAATAGGTGCCCACCATCTCACCATAGAGCTTATTACAACCATACATCGTCGTCGGGTGGTTCCAATCCCATTCTCGCACGCAGCGGTCGCGCTCTTTTGTCTGCAGGTCGGGCAGGCCATAAATGGCGATCGAGCTGGGGAAGATGAAGCACACAGATTTCCCCTGCCATTCCGACTGTTCCGCCGCCAATTTCAGCAAACGCAACGTTCCTTCCACATTGACGCGATGGGCAAGCTCTGGCGTAAACTCGCCCCGCGTCGACAGCAGCGCCGCCAGATGATAAATCGTGTTGATCTCAAACTCAGTCACCAAGCGGCCCAGTAAGGCGTCGTCCAGGATATCGCCGGCAATGTGCCGCGACATACCATCCATTTCTGGAGGCAGTGGCTTCAAGTCCAGAGTCACTAATTCTTGATCGCCCCGCGAGGCCAACTCGCGGATCAGCGCCTGCCCAATCTCCCCAGCACTACCGGTAATCAGTGTAACTTTTTTCCGCATCGAGTGCTCCTCTGCATTCCAGGTCCATTCAGGGCCAGCCGGTTTGTCGCGACGGTCATACCCGCCCGCTAAGTATACCCAGATTCCCGCCGTCCTCAATCAAGCGCTTGTCAAAGCATGGGTGATGTGGACAATCACTCACCGCTATGCAATTACATCAAATGGTCAGATTAGATGGCCAATAACACAACTTTACGACAACGCGATATTCTATGGTTCTGGCTTCCACTGTTCGCGAGCTGGCTCTTGATGACAGCCGAAGGACCGACTGTAAGCGCAGCAATTAACCGCCTTCCCGACGAGATCATTATGCTTGCGGCCCAAGGCATCGTGGTCAGCCTCGCTGTAACAATCGAAAGCCCAATCATTAATCTGCTCTCGACGGCGACAGCCCTGGTGCGCGACCGTGATTCCTATCTCCTGGTCCGCAAATTCACGATTCATTGGGCGCTGGGGCTCACTGTACTGGCCGCCGCCATCGCCTTCACGCCCCTGTTCGATCTCGTCGTGCGCCGCTGGATGGGCACACCACCGGAGATTGCTCACTGGGTGAAGCCAGGCATGCAGATAATGACCTTGTGGACGGCAGCCATCGCCTGGCGCCGCTTCTTGCAAGGCGTACTCATCCACTTCGGCTACACTCGCTACATAGCATGGGGTACCGCCATCCGCCTTATCGCTTCGGCCGGCACAGCCATTGCTCTGGCGCTATGGGGCGCCTTCCCCGGCGTTATCCTGGGCGCACTGGCCCTCATGGCCGGCGTCATCGCCGAAGCCGCAGCCATCACCGTAGCCATTCGCCCCCTGTTTAAGAAGGAGTTGGCGCCTGACACCGAATCAGAAAAGGAAAACCCTCTGACCTACCGCGAGCTTTTCTGGTTCCATCTCCCACTCGCTTCAACAGCAGTTCTCACTCTGTTGGCCCAGCCGCTCGTAACCGTAAGCCTCGCTCGCCTTGACAATCCAAACCTTTCGCTGGCGGCCTGGCCCCTGCTCTTTCAGCTTATCCTCATGGCCCGCGCTGGCGCCATGGCCCTGCCCGAAGCGGTCATCGCTCTCACCAAAGGCCCGGAAACATTCCGGCCCATCCGCACTTTCACCCTGCTGGTAGCTGCTGTCAGCACCCTGGGTATGCTCCTTCTGGCCTTTTCGCCCTTGCTGAGTTTCTACTTGCTGGGCATACAAGACGCCGACGCTAAGGTGGCCGGCCTGGCCGCTTATGGAACGCGCCTCTTCCTACCCTACCCCGCACTCTTCGTGCTGGTCTCCTGGATTCGGGGCGTCCTCATCAACCGCTACCATACCTCAGCCGTCAACATGGGCATGATTCTAAACCTGCTCGTTACAATCGTCGTCCTGATAGTCGGCGTCGCCTTCCGGTTTGATGGCATCGCCACGGCCGCCATTGCCCTAATCGCCGCTATCATAGCCGAGCTACTTTACCTCTACTGGCGTATGCAAAGGTTGCTGTTCGGCAAAAAGAGCGCCCAAAATAAGAGAAGCCGGCTGGCGCCAGCAGCCTGGCAAAGTGACTGACATTCAAGCACATCGAAGGAACCCGGTCTCTGCAGCCTGCCATTTAACAGGCAGGCCCTCCAGACCAACAAGGAAGTGACAATCACCATGCTACAAATACGAATGCTCCCACTCGGACCGCTTCAGACAAACTGCTACCTAGTCGCCTGTGATGAGATGGATGAGGCAGCAGTCATTGATCCCGCCTGGAACGGCTCTGAAATTGCGTCTCTGGCAGAGGAAGAAGGATGGCAGATTACAAAGATTCTGCTCACCCACAGCCACTTCGACCACGTGGGCGGGCTTGCTGAGCTGAAAGAAGCGACGCAGGCGCCGATCTTCATCCACGAAGCAGCGATACCCATGCTGCGCCAGGCAACACAATCGGCTGCTCGCTGGGGATTTGTGCTGAAGGCTGCGCCTGAGCCGGACCAGATGCTTGAAGCAGGACAGGAAATTTCCGTCGGTAAGCACACGCTCAGAGTCCTCTACACGCCAGGACACGCCCCCGGCCATATCTGCTTCTACAACGAGCAACAAGGCATTCTGTTTGATGGTGACGTGCTCTTCCAACAGGGGATTGGCCGCACAGACCTGCCCGGTGGCGACTACCGGCTGTTGATGCAGAGCATCCGCGAGCAGCTTCTGACGTTACCAGAAGATACCAGAGTCTTCCCTGGTCATGGCAACCCCACCACAATCGGAGAAGAGAAACGGCTTAACCCCTTCCTCCACGAATAGTGCAGCAAGCGGAGAGCAGCGCTGCGCTAAGGTTCAGGCATTGCGGTCGCCGTGGGCGTAGGGGTTGGTGTTGGGATAGCCCCTGCCCATACAAAGTGCCCTTCCTGGCTGCTTCGTCCGCCAAATGTGTAGATGAAGCCGCCATCTTCGCGCTGTCCCGTCACATGCACAATGCTCACCCGCCAGCCAAACTCATGCTCTTCCTCCACCGTCGGTCGCCAGGTATGCGGGAGCTGAAACGCATTCTCACGCGTGAAGCCGCGATGTGGTCGCGCGCCTTCAATTGAGCGATCAATCAGCTCAACCATATACCACTCTTCAGGGGCAATATCCTTCACAGCCACCCACTGCAGCACCACCGGCTCGTCTTCCATCTGCACCACGGTGCCGTTGGCCGGGTAGAGTAAAGTCGGCCCCTCGGGGAATGAGGTGGCCGATGGCGTCGGCGAAGGCCCAGGTGTCGGCGGCATGATGCCCCCGTGAATAATCTCAGGAATGCAAACTGTATCGCCGGGCTGCAGGATAGATTGATCCGTGAGGCGATTGACCTCAAGCAGCAAATCAAAATTAATGCTATAGCGCGCGGCAATGAGCGAGAGAGCATCCCCTTCCTGAATCTGGTACCGCTCGCAATTGGTGGGGTCGGCGATGACCGGCTCCCCATTGATTTCAAAGCTAATGGGTTCCAGCGGCGGCGTGGCCGTCGGCGCGGGAATCTGAAGTGTCTGGCCCGACTGAATCGGCATATCCACCGTCAACCCATTCATCTCTGCAATAGCGTCCATGCCCACGTTGTAAAAAAGTGACAGCCCGAAGAGCGTCTCGCCCTCGGTCACATTGTGCACCCGTGGCGGCTCAGGCGTCGCCGTATCCGCGGGCGGAGGCGTTTCGGTTGGTACATCTGTTGGCGGGCTTGTTTCGGTCGGGGGGAGCGTAACGCTGGGAGTAAACGACGGTGTCGGAGGTATCGGCGTGCTGGTGGGCACAATGGCCAGTTGGACCGGTCCGCTGTTCTGCACAATCAGCGTACCAATAATCACGGTAATAAGGAAGACCGCACTCGTCATCCAGAAGACGATGCGAGATTGGCGCTCTTCCAACACCGATTCCATCACTCCCCCATCGACGACAGCAGCCTTTGTCGCCTCCGGCAATGGCAACTCCTCACCACCACTTACCGCTGATGTTTCAGCTACCCGCTCCTCAATCGCGTCTTGCTCAGCTCGGGACGCATCCTCAAATTCAGGGGAAGCTGTCTCCAGCTCTGCGCCACACATCAGACATACCTGACTGCCAGCCGGGATCACAGAATCACACTGGAGACATCGTCGTTCTCTCCCGCCCGAAGCAGGTGTCGAAATCTTGGAATATTCGCTCATATAGACAGTAAGGGCGCAGTGATTTACAAATCTACCCCTTCAAAGCCGGGCATTATAACAGAGTTTAGAGAGGTCACAACTAGCACTAAACTGAACCTCACAAATTACTGCGACTCTATCTAAGGGGAAGAAGAACGCAAACATTGTTCAGATGTTCGTTCCGTATAATCTCCACAAATCAGAAAGTATGTGGCCTTTTCCATGATTAGAAGAACGTTCGATTTGCATTAAAAAAGGGGTACTTGAACGTTTATTGAGGTATAAAGACAGGAGCCGAGGGGCAGTTGGTTACACTCACTGGTACTATCGGAGCTTATTGCCAAGCAGGTCAAACACAGTATAATCTTCTTAATCCTCCCCTATATGGGGCTATAGAAGAGAAATGATGGGAAATATTGCTGAAAATTCAACTGAACAAAATCCGGATGCTCGTCATCCTATGGACTTTATCCTGGACGAGGATCTGGACCTCGATTTACCTGGTGCAGGAGATATCCGGCAGGGTGAAGTTATCGAGCATCTGAAGAACGCCATTCTTATCGACATTGGCGCAAAGTCCGAAGGCATTATTGCTGGCAATGAGCTTGATGGACTTGACGAAAGTGACCGCGAGAAGCTGGCCGTTGGTAACGAAGTATATGTCTACGTTGTCGACCCTGAAGACCAGGATGGTAACATCATCCTCTCCTACACCAAAGCTGCTGAAGAACAAGATTGGCAGATGGTGGAGCAGATGGAAAAGCAGGGCGAGAACTACGAGGGCAAGGTGATAGGACACAACAAAGGTGGTCTATTGATCCAGGTTGGCCAGTTACGTGGTTTTATGCCTATTTCCCAGCTTGCCACAAGCCGCAATTTCAACCGTGATCGCTCCACAGCCGAGCAATTGCGGGCCTTTGTGGGCAAACCGATCACCGCAAAAGTCATTGAGGTTGATCGTAGTAGAAACCGCTTGATCCTTTCCGAGCGCGCTGCCATGAAAGAGCGGCGAGCCGAACAACGCGAGAAGCTGCTTACCGAGTTGAAAGAGGGTGATATTCGCGTGGGCCGAGTCGTAAATCTGACAGATTTCGGCGCCTTCGTGGATATCGGTGGTATCGAAGGCCTGGTACACATCTCTGAGTTAAGTTGGAAGCGTGTCAACAATCCGCGTGACGTGCTACAGCACGGAGAGGAGGTGGAGGTTTATGTCCTCGAAGTAGATCAGGAAAGACAACGCGTTGCCTTGAGTTTGAAGCGGCTCGAAACAGATCCGTGGACAATTGTCGACCAGCTCTATGAAGAAGGGCAATTGGTCGAAGCAACGATTACAAAATTAGCCCAGTTTGGTGCGTTTGCGCGCATTTCAGACGATTATGAGTTAGAAGGGCTTATTCACATATCAGAATTATCGGAAGACCGGGTCAATCATCCACGTGAAGTGGTGCGCCCCGGACAACCAGTCGCCGTCCGTGTCATTCGCGTTGATCCGGAACAGCGTCAGATTGGTCTGAGTCTGAAACAGGTCACTTCCGAAAAGTTTATGGAAGCAGATCTGGCAGCAGCGTTGGGGGACGTGGAAGAGGCAGTCGCTGCTGTTGAAGTTGAAGAAGAAGAGTAAACCAGGTTGAGAGTGCTCGGGAGGGCAACCTACTTGAAAGCAGTAATATCGAGGTGATCCTGTGAACTCCAAAAATTGGGAACGGTTTACACAACGTGCACGCAAGGTCTTAAGCCTGGCCCAAGAAGAAGCAGAACGACTTAATCATAATTATATCGGCAGTGAGCATATTCTAATTGGTCTGCTGTTGGAGGAAGGCGGAGTTGCCGGACGCGTTCTTCGCGATCTTGGTCTTGAAGCCGTGCGCGTTCAGGCGATGGTCGAACGTCTTGCTGGCGTTGGCTCTCGCACGCCGTTCAGCAAAGTGGAACTTTCTCCCAGCACAAAACGTATCCTAGAGCTAGGTATTGATGAAGCCCGCCGTATGGGCCAGCATTACATCAGCACCGAACATCTTCTCCTTGGGCTGGTGCGGCAAAACGAAGGCCTGGCCATGGAAGTATTGAAGCGCTTTGGCGTCAGCCCCGAGCAAATTCGGCGGCAAACCCGTCGCATGCTAAAGGAGAATCCCGTGTCTGCCAGGGAAAGCCGTTCGCGTAGGCGAAGCAGTGGTAAGGAGAAGAGTAAGACACCCTTGGTCGATCAACTAGCAACGGATCTGACGGCTCTCGCTGTCGACAACAAACTCGATCCCGTTATTGGTCGTCAGACAGAAATTGAACGTGTCATTCAGATTCTTGCACGCCGCACCAAGAACAACCCTGCTCTCATCGGCGAACCAGGTGTTGGCAAGACAGCCATTGTCGAGGGTCTGGCCCAGCGCATTGTCGATGGGCAGGTGCCAGATGTTTTGCTTGACAAGCGCGTGCTCCAGCTTGACGTCGGCAGTCTGGTAGCAGGAACGATGTACCGCGGCCAGTTTGAAGAGCGCCTGAAGCGTGTCATCGAAGAGCTTAAGCAGAGCGACGCCATCCTCTTCATTGACGAGGTACACATGCTTGTGGGCGCCGGTTCGGCCGGAAGCTCAGTCGATGCTGCCAACATCCTCAAACCATCGCTGGCTCGTGGTGAGCTGCAATGTATCGGCGCGACCACGCTCGACGAGTATCGCCGCCACATTGAAAGCGACGCTGCCCTCGAACGGCGCTTCCAGCCCATTCGGGTGGAAGAGCCAAGTCCCGAGGAGACAATCAGCATCCTCATGGGCATCAAGTCCGCTTATGAAGAGCACCACAAGTTGACGATTACTGAAGAAGCAATCGACGCTGCTGTTCAGCTCTCGACCCGCTACGTCACAGAACGCTTCCTGCCGGACAAAGCCATCGACCTCATTGACGAAAGCGCGTCCCGCGTGCGCATGTACCGCGTACCTCAGCCGGCCGACATTCGCGAGGCTTATGACCGTCTGCGCGAGCTGCGCGAAGAGCGAGAGCGCGCCGTGGACGCCGGCCGCTACCACGAAGCAGATAGAAGCCGCGAGGAAGAGGAAGAGCTCCAGCGCCGTCTCGACCAGATGCGCGCCAGCCAGGAAGGCGGCAGCGCCGAAGTGACCGCTGAAGACATTGCCGAAGTGCTGTCAATGTGGACAGGCATCCCTGTCTATCAGTTCACCGAAGAAGAATCGGCTCGCCTGCTGCGCATGGAAGAAGAGCTTCATCACTACATTGTCGGGCAGAACGACGCCATTACTGCCATCTCCAAGGCAGTCCGCCGCGCGCGCGCTGGTCTGAAAGACCCGCGCCGTCCCATCGGCTCCTTCATCTTCCTGGGACCCACGGGTGTTGGTAAGACGGAGCTGACAAAGGCATTGGCCCGCTTCCTGTTCGGCAGCGAAGATTCGCTAATACAGTTGGATATGTCCGAGTTCATGGAACGGCACAATGTGGCGCGCCTCATCGGTTCGCCGCCGGGCTACGTAGGATATGAAGACGCCGGACAGCTCACCGAAGCCATTCGGCGCCGCCCCTACTCCATCGTCGTATTCGATGAAATCGAGAAGGCGCACCCTGAAGCGTTCAACATCCTCCTCCAGATCATGGAAGAAGGCCATCTGTCGGACGCCAAGGGCCAACAGGTCAACTTCCGCAATGCTATCATCATCATGACCTCCAACGTGGGCGCCGAGACGATCCAGCGCGGTCCGAACCTCGGCTTCTCCTTCCAGCGCGACAGCGAGGCGGAAGCAGACAGCCAGTACAAAGAAATGCGCAAGAAGCTGCTCGATGAGCTGAAGCGTAAGTTCCGCCCTGAGTTCATCAACCGTGTCGACAATATCATCGTCTTCCGCGAGCTTTCTCAGGAAGATATCCTGCAAATCGTCGACATTGTTCTCGCCAGTGTGAACGAGCGTCTGGTCGAGTATGGATTGCGAGTCGAGGCTACGGATGCCGCCAAAGAGTGGTTGAGTCATGAAGGCTACGATCCCGAGTTTGGCGCCCGGCCGCTACGCCGCGTCATCCAGACTGAAATTGAGGACAGACTCTCTGACGCCGTCCTCGCTGGCAACTTCAAGGAAGGCGACGTGGTTCTCGTTGACATCGAAGACGATGAGGTCATCCTCCGCAGAAGCGAGCAGAGCGACGCTAGTGGAAAAGAAGAGAGCGCAGAAGAGGTAATGCCTGCGGTCTGATTGACTTCCTTAATCAGTAAAAGTTAACAAGCGCGCCCATCTGTCTGAGATGGGCGCGCTTTTCTTTTTTTGACTGGCGGCGCATTTCGAACCAATTAACTAGCGCGGAATGGTAAGAACCTGGCCAACCTCAATGCGGTCAATATCAATGATATTGTTCGCCGTCGCCAATCGCTGCAAATCCACGCCAAACTGAGCTGCTATTTCTGCCAGCGTATCGCCAGGCTGCACAATATAACTATTCGACCCTGGCTCGCCCGGCGCAGGCAACGGTGTCGGCGTTGGAAACGGTGTAATGGGAACATCTGTTGGCTCTGGCGTCCATGTCGCCGGCAGCCCACCCTGACCACCATTGCGCGGAGAGCTTCCCTCCTCTCCCACAAAGCCCGCCTCTGAAGTTGGAACTAACGTAGGCAGCCCTTCCTGGCCACCACAGGACACCAGCACAACTGTGAGAACGATGAATGATGTAACGACGAACAGGCGCTGCATAGCATGACCCTCCTAAGTGGCATGCGACCATTACACCTTATTGTAACAAATTATGTCACAAGCAAAGGCGTACTATGGTAGGGTGCGCATCAGCCGCCGTTCCGTCAGGAAGGTAGCTCCGGACGGGGGCTTCGTTCCTGTTTCTGCTCTTCCTCCGCCAGCCGTGTCGCTGCCACAGCCAATCCCACCAACATCCAGAATATCGTAACCGCATGGTGAAATTCTAGATTGAAGAGATAGTGGTCAAAGATACCCGCCACAAGACCACCGGCCAACGCCCCATGCAGCCCCAGCCAAAGCGAGTCACGCCGTGGGTGCTGTTTGAACCAGCCACGATGCTGGAAGGCATAGCCGAAGACTGTCAGCATGGCCGCGAAAAAGGCCCCCAGCCCCAACAACCCCATCTGCTGTCCAATGGTGAGATAAACGTTGGCCACACCTAGATAAAGGTCGATATCGGGCGAGCCTGAAAAACCAACGCCAAACAGCGGATAACGGGCAATCAGCCGCAAAGCATCGCGATACTCGCCGAAGCGCATTTGGGTGGCCAGATCCTGCCCCATAATGCCCTCGACAAAGCGCGCCACATATTCTTGCGTCACCGGCAGGACGAGCATCAGCAGCGCGATGAAGATCATGTACGGAATCAGGTTGCGGTAACGAATCAGCGCCGTCAATCCCAATCCTGCCGCCAGCCCCACCATTGCGCCACGTGAGAAGGTGAGAAAGAGGGCGATAAAAACCACGCCGGTGATCGCCCCGGCTAACCAACGAGGGAAGATGGGCCGGCGCGATACAAGTTGCGGTCCGGCCAGCGAGCCAACCAGCACCAGCAGGCCGCCATACACATTGGGGTCAATCGACGTCGCAATGGCCCTTTCAGCCAGCTCAGGATTCTCTTCAATATAGCGAATAACCCACCCGCCCGGATAACCAATTCGCTGCAGACTGGTGAGCAGATTGTTCGTCGTATCCTCGGGAATCGCCCACAACACAATACCGAGCACTGCTGCCGCCGCGCCGGCCAGCAGAATAACGGCAACCAGGCGATCCAGCCGCTGCCAGGTGCGGCAATAATCCACAATCACCAGCACGAAGCCAAGGCTGAGCAACAGTTCGGCAAAATGACGTATCAGCCCCGGGGTCAGTGGTCCATTCCCCAGCCCAAAGATAAAGGCAAAGATGGCCACAGCAATGAAGATAACCAGCGGCAACGTAATGGGACTCATCACAATCGTTCGCTGACGACCCGTGGCAAAACGTAGCGCCCAGACGCCAACAACAGAGCCTAAGGCCACATCGAGGAATGTGGGCGTGATGCCGATATCGATGGGTAAAGTGCCGAATGGCAAAAGACAGACCACGGCAATGATACCCCATATCCCGATCTCAATATTCTGCAGGACAATGAAAGCAGCAATCCCGGCCAAAACCAGAGCTGCCGCCACCAGGGGGCCGCCGAATGCCAGGATGATGCCGCCGGTAGCAGCCAGCACGCCAGCGGCAATCCCGATATAAAGCGGTGATAGGATCGCCTCTTCGCCTCTATTCTTTCTGCTATCTTGAGACTGTAAAATCGAACTCATTCGCTATTCCACACGGAGCCGTGTCAGCAGCAACACGTCATCCATCGTAATTCGTTCATCGCGCACAATTTGCAGCCGGTTAAAGTTGCCTTCAACACTTTGCGTATACGCTCCAACAATCACCCGATAGACACCGGGCGGCGTATCCTCACGAAGTTGCAACGGCATCGTAATCTCATGGACCTCGCCTGCAGTCCAGGTGGAGGTTGGCTGGCCCAAGTCCGCTGCCGCCCAGCGCGTCGTGTCCTCGCCGAGCACCTGCGCAAAGAGCGTATAATCAACACCCGCCATTCCTTCTAACGCGCGCCAGTATACCACCAACGTCACTTCTTCACCCGGTCTCACCCGCCGCGGCTCAATGGTGAAGCCGGCCAGCTCCAGCCTGTTGCCGAAATTGACCTGCGTCGCGTTGGGATAATCACCGGGTACCTGCTCCAGTGCAAGCGAAGTCAACCTGGCAAAGTCGTGCCCATTTGCTGTCAGCAGCCGCTCGCCTTCCCTACTGGCAAAATCATACAGCCCCACAACCAGTTCCAGCGACGCGGGCGTCACCGCCGTCTCCGGTATCGTCATCTGATAGCGCTCCACAAGCTGTTCCCCCACACGTAGCTGGCTGGTCGCTCGCAAGCCCTGAGCAGGGTACATGTCCCTCTGAGCCAGCGGTGTATTCAGAACCGGATCGTTAAGATGAACGAAGAAACTCCAATCCCTTTCCATAGGCGCCAGCACTTCCCAGGCCAGCGTAACGGTGAGGCTATCACCGGGGCGTAGCTGTTCGCCGCTCTCAGGCTCAATTTTATAGCCAGTAAGCTGTAGCTTCTCACCAAACGTGACTGCAGCCGGTTCCATTGTTTCAGAAGCCGTTGTCTGGACCGGGCGGTAGCTAGGCGCAATCCAGGCCAGTGGAGCCGTCGCCGAAATCAGGAACATGAACGTTCCCAGGCCAGCCACTGCCACAGCCGCTCCTCGCCGCGGCATCCACCCTGCCAGCCCCAGTACCATAAGGATGCTCAACGCCGATATCGCCGTAAAGACCAGCCGCCCCTGTGAAGACCACGTTGTCGTTGTCCAGCGAATCAACCCGACGACCACTGCGGCTGCAAACAAAAGACAGACGACGAGAGCAAATCGCGCTCGCACCAGGGCGAACAGCGCTTGCAACAAAGGAGCAACCCCCACTTGCAGGCGCTCGCCATATTCCTGTGTCCACTGACGCAACGTACGGAACAGGTACAGAGGAAAACCGGCAACGGCCAGGAGCAGAACACTGTTCAGCACCGTGTAAATCCAGGCAGGCATGGGCACATTGACCCCGCCAAATAATCCCCAATAGGAAGCCAGAAACCCCCACCGTTCACTCCACAACTGAGCCAATGTCGCCGGTTGCGAGCGTTCGCCCAGCACGGCGATAAATGCGCTCCAGCCCAGCCAGTCGCCATAGAGAACAATGTTGCGATAATACCACCAGCCGGCAATCAGGAGCACCGGCAAAAGAACCACAGCCGTGCGCCACAAAGATCCTTTTAGCGCATCGAGAAGGCGCAGCAAGGGCGAGCGCTGCTCTTCCTCTCCCGTCTGCGCTACGGCGGCCGCGAGGGGCCTGTTATGCCATGCCGCCACCAGCGCACTGCCCCAGACCAGCGGCAGCAAGCCCAACGTCCC
>CAZRTM010000015.1:12791-48187 GCA_964602995.1 uncultured Ardenticatenaceae bacterium | reverse complement strand
TGGGCGGTACAAGACTCGAACTTGTGACCTCTACGATGTCAACGTAGCGCTCTAACCAACTGAGCTAACCGCCCTGACATCAGACGCGTATTATACCAGACATCTCGATCCCGTCAATCATCGGTACCCTGGCTCGTATAAGAAAACTGTAAAATCTTCTGAGGTTGAGGTGGAACGGTTGAAACGACGAACTCGTAGGCCCCGGAGTGAGCAGGAAATAGTCATCAAGGAGCGCTGGCGTCCGAATATCCTCCACCTGCTAGGCGCCGCTCTCGTTCTCTCTGTCATCACTTCCATCTTCTTCCATGATAACCAGGGCGAACGCCTTGGATTATCTGGAGCCTACGTAGCGGTCACAGCCCTGGGTATTGCCTTTGCTCTGCGCCTTGCCGACCTGGTCCGTTTCGTATTGCCCCCCCAATCAAAGCAGTCCAGGAGCCGAATAAGCACTTTCGTCGGTGAAAATGAAAGTTGGGAAGAAGGCATGCGCATGCTGTTCTACCATTTTGCCATCCTCTCCCTGCCAGAGCCACTGCGCGACCGGCTGGTACCACCCCCGCCCTCCGTGCCGCCGCCACTCCCCCAATCATTCGCCGAATTTAGAGCAGGATTTGTCGATAGCCACCTGGCGCTTGGACTGGCGAAAGGGGCCGGTTTTTCGCGGACGGCCGGGCCGGGCTATGTGCGCCTGGAAAGGGGTGAACGCATCAGCGACGTGATTGACCTGCGCCGCCAGGTGCGACGGCGAACGGTGGAGGCAATGACCCGCGATGGAATTCTGGTCCAGACCACCATTACCATTACCTTCTGTATCCGCCAGCTTGCAGAAGACAACAACATCCCTCAAGAGGGTGCAGTCCCCTATCCCTACGACCCAGAGAATATCTTCCGCCTCAGCTATGCCAATGGCGCTGGCGCAGGCACCAGCGTGCCCTGGAGCGCCAGAATCTCCCCGCAAGCAGCTTCATTACTCATCACCGAAATCGGCAAGCACCGCTTAGACCAGCTCTACCAGCCAACGCCTACCGAGGAAGAAGATGCCGTCCCCTTCATCCAAATCGCGCAGGAAGTAAAAAAGGAGCTGATAGCCACTTTACCCGCCATTTTCGAGTGTAACAGCCCCGACGAATGCCCGGTAGAGATTAAGGACGTCAGCATTGTGCAGTTCCGGCCGCCAAAGGAGGTGGTGGAACAGCGCGTGAACAACTGGCAAGGAGCCTGGGAACAGCAGATTAAGCTGCAAGAGGCAGAAGCCAGGGTATCGCTGGAAAAAGCGCGGGCCATTGCCATGAAAGAGCTGGTCGAAACGGTCACCAGGGGTATCACGGCCAGTGAAAGGGGTCAGTTGAGCACCATGATCCTTTCCAACGTCTCGAAACTCATGGAGCAGTTGAGTGATGACAGTGCGCCCCCGCCGCCAGAAATCAATCTCGGGCGCCAGATCACGAGCAACGGGAAGCGCCAGGAGGATGGGGCGTGACCAACGTAACGACGAACCAGGCGCAAGAAGAGGCACACGTCCCGCAGACAGCGCACGCTTACTACCGGCCAAGTCCCCTCCCTGGTCTAACGCCGGCCCTCATCCTCTTCTTCCTGGTTTACTGGCTGATTTTAGGCTTCCAATTGCAGCGCATTGACTTCAGCCAATCGCCCGAATGGTGGCAGACAGTAATTGCCGCCTTGCCGTTGTTAGACATTGTGCCCGTACAGTTGGTCAACCTCGTGACCCAGGCCTTTTCGCCCCTGGTGTGGCGCCATGTCGCCATACCCACGGTCATTGGCTGGTGGCTGGCAAACCAGGCAGCGATAAGCTTTGTACAGCACTTCTACCAATTCGCAAATCAGTCTGAAGCAGCGCGCTTCCTCGGGAGCCTGCAGGCGAGTAGTCGCAGGCAAGCGGGAAGCACCATTTCTGAGCCGAGCGGGCGCACCCGCATGGGGCCAACCACAGTCTACGCGCTGATTACATTTATTCCTGCTACCATTATCTTTCTCCTTTTCCTCTACTCCCGCCTGACCCCTCCCTCACCCGAATCCGTGACAGTCTACAGCACGCTTCTCGTTCTGCTTGGGAGCGCCTGGATACTGGCTATGGTGGCATACTCCATGCACCGCTTCGTCGGCTCGATACCCGCTGCTTCAGGGTTGAGGTTAGAACGAGAAAGCCTGGCTATAAATCGCCGGGAAAACGCTTTGTTGCGCGTCGGTGGGCCGGGCACAGTCATCGTGGGTGGCAGCGACGCCATTATTACAGAGTACAACGGTCGCTATAGCCGTTCATTGGGCGCCGGTGCGCGCCGGCTTCGCCCCTATGAGTATGTGCGCGCCATCATTGATTTGCGCCAGCAAGAAAGAAGCGGCGAGGTCTCCGGAATTACACAAGACGGCGTTGAGATCAGGGCCGATATTGCCCTCACATTCCGCATCAGAAATAATGACAGCGAGATTCCTGAACATCTACTCCACCGCTCAGAGGCTCCAAGCCCTACCTACCCTACACGCACCAAATTATATCCTTTCGGTGAAAACGCGTTGCGCCTGGCTGCCTACTCAGAGACCGTCAACGGCCCTGATGAGGTCCTCGGCTGGGATAGTCTGCCTCTCATCATTGCCACCGAGGAGTTCCAAAAGGCGTTGGGCCAGAGCAATCTGAAAACACTTTTCGATCTGGAGGCTGAGCATACACTGGCTCACCCCAGTATTATCAACAGGGTCACAGAACACACCAAAATAAGACTCCATGAGCACGGCATCACCCTCATTTCTTTGCGCCTGGGCGCGTTGCAGGCGCCAGAAGATGTGATGACCCAAAACCTGAACGGCTGGCGCACCTATTGGCAAAATGTGCAGAAGCAGCGCGGCACTCGCACCCTCTCTGATGGAGTGTTAACCGTGAAGGATGCCAAACAGGAGGCCGAGGCCGCCGTACTGCGCGCGCTTCTCAAGGGAATTCAGGAAGGCCGGCGTACCGGTTCCGTGCGGTTGCAAGAGGGTGTCGCTCTACATCTTATCAAAGCCCTGGAGAGCATCGTAGAGGAGATCCCCGAAGGGGAGGAGCGGGCTGTCCTCTTACAACAACTCCGAATCTTATACGAGCAATTAAAATTACCCGAATAACTTTCTGCTATTACAATAAGCGGAGACTTACGGATGAAGCCTGGGAGGTAGAATGGCCGATCATATTTTAGTAATTGGAGCAACGCTCCTGGATGTTAAGGGCAAACCAGCCGACGGGTTGGAACCGGCCACTTCGAACGAAGGGCGCATTCGCATGGCGCGCGGCGGCACAGCGCGCAACGTGGCCGAGAATCTGGCCCGGCTAGGCGCCGACGTGATTCTCATTTCTGCTGTGGGTGACGACGAGATAGGCCGGCAACTGATGGCCCAGACCGCCGAAGCAGGAGTCAATCTGGAACACGTCCACGTGCAGCCCGGCGGTTATAGTGGCTCTTACATGGCCATTCTGGAAGTCGATGGCACCCTCTCTGTCGCTCTCAACGACACGCGCGTCGTCGAAAATATCACCGACCAATACCTTTACCAGCGTCGTGATCTCTTTGAGGATGCCCAGTTTGTGATGTTCGACGGCAGTCTGCCCCCGGCGACGATGGGAGCCGCCGTACAGTTGGCAAAGGAGTACAACGTCCCACTCGCCGCTGATCCCAGCTCGGCACGGTTGGCCTATAAGCTCTGCGACTACCTTTCTTCTTTCAGTCTGGTTGTACCCAACGAAGTCGAAGCAGCCAGCCTATGTGGCATCGACTTTTTTGGTTATGACGCCGATGCCAGCCTGGACGCCGCGCGACAGTTGGTGCGGCTGGGCGTGGAGATTGGCGTAGTAACGCTCTCCGACTTTGGCCTGGCCTATGCCACCTCCGACGAAAATGGCTATATCCCGCCTCGTTATAGCGAAATGGCAGACAGCACCGGCACCGGCGATGCGATCACAGCAGCGATCATTTTTGGCATGATTAACGGCCTGCCCACCATTGAGTGCATGCGCCTGGGCGCCGCTGCCGCCGGGCTAACCTTACAAACGAACCACACCGTCGTGCCCAATCTCAGCCTGGATATGCTTTACGACCACCTGGTCGTCTGAACCATAAACGACTCAACGTGCCTGATGCGACACCAGGCGAAGTGCCGGAATATAGTCGCCGCCAACATGACCCGCCGGCTGGGCTATAATTTTTGCATCCACTCCCTCACCAGGATGAGTGATGAAGGCAAAATTCAGTTGGCAAACAGAAGAGGCATCTGTTGAAGATGAGGTCGCCAGCGCTACTCAGGACCGGCGCCCCAACAAGCGCTTCCTGCGGATAGTAGCTATATCGACCCTGCTCGTTTGTCTGACCGCCTACTGGCAAATACAGCGCATCCACGCTCGCGAAGAGGTCGTCAGAGATGATATCCGGGCCAGCTACCTCGTCTGGTATCGCGCCGTGCAAAATGGCGACCGGGAGCTTTTCCTCAACCAGATTTCCACCCAGGAAACGGCCTGGCGCAACGCGCAGGAACAACTATTTGACAAGGGGCAGCTACTTTCATGGCCCGACCTTGGTCTGAAGCAGGCGTCGCCTGAAGAAGCAGCACCCCAGATTGAATCGATTGAGCTGTCGCCAGATTGGCAAGAAGCGGAAATGACGGTCCGTTATGGATATCAAGCCGCTCACGAGCCGGGACAACCCATCCGCTACTTCCGTCGCCTGCACACCCTCCGCTACCAACCTGCTGCAGAGCGCTGGCTATTTGCGCCACCGCCGCCTGACTTTTGGGGAGCACAGGTCAACACTGGCTCGGCGCTGCTGTCGCTCACCTATCCACAGAGAGACGAGCAGTTGCTCTCGCGCCTGGGCCAGGCGTGGCAGCAGGAGATTGACCGGCTTTGTCAGGAGGCGGGTAAAAGCGGGGAGAGCTGTCTGGGAAGCTCAGGAATCAGCCTCGACTTCACGACCGACACCCGGCAGCTACCATCCGACCAGAGCTTTTCACCACTGTTCCTGCAACCGCGCTATCTGCTGCCCGCCCCCTCTCTCGTGGGCCTCCCGGCGGACGATGCCGCTTTCAGCGCCTTGCAAGAGGCGTACGCTGGTGAGCTTCTGGGGGCGGTGCGCCAGCACCTGTTCCCGCCAGTTGCCCTGCCAGACGGGGCGCTACAGCTCCTCTGCTTTCCCGAAGGGGAGAGCACCATCCAGCTTTTCCGTTATGAGCCGGCAGATGGGAATGATAGCTGGCAGCATGAGCTGCCGGGGCGCCCTTTTCGCTTTCTGATGCCTTTCCCCGGCGGCGATGGCATTGTACTGCAGCCACTGCTGACCGGTCCAAATCTGACCCGGCTCCAACTATGGCGCTGGCAAAACGGGACCGAATCGCTGCTCTTCGATGGCCAGATGCGCGACCAGATCTCACGCCCGGCCGGCTGGGGTATTTCCAATATGCCGCGACTGCTTCTGCAGAGTATCAGCGGTCTGCAACAGAACGCGCAATACTGGCTGGATCTGGAGCGCTGTGATAGCTCTGGCTGCCGCCTTACAGAGCTGCCGGGCTTCACGACGTGGTCGCCCGACGGGCGCCACACACTGATTGCACGCGGTCCCGAGCTTCTGCTCGGAGACGGTGAGGGTAAGCCGCTGGAATTGTTAGACGACGGTCACAGCCCTTTCTGGATCGACAACGATCATTATGGCTACGCGCGCTATGACCGCCAGCAGGGAGCACCTTTTATGGAGGTCGTCGTTGCAAGCGTTGGCGTCGCTGAGCCTCAAGTTGTGCTCACAATGGGGGATATCACCCGCATGCTGGACCTCGACGAGAGCGCGATTCTTTTCATTAACCATATCGTGGCCAACCATAGCGATCCCGATCTGCTGTTGCTTTCGGCCACCATCCTGGGCGTTGATGAAGGCAAATACCACATCTTCTCCTTCCGCATCTCGACAGGTGAAGCACGCCTGTTGCTGCAGTTGGAACAACCGCCAACGGGCTATTCAGCTCAACTGACGCCGGCCGGCTATTCTCCCTTCCGCCTGTCACCAGACGGCCGCTGGCTGATGGTTACCTACCTGGTAAACAGAAACCCCACAGAGTGGGCCTTCGAGCTATTCGACCTGCGGGAAGAGGAAGACCAGCAACTGGCCGTCTCCTATCCCCACTACCCCGCCCGCTTCCCCTTCTATGACTGGACGCCTGACGGGCACTGGCTGGTCATCGTTGAAGACGGCTACCTGCGGCTAGTGGCGCCAGGCAGCCAGTATGAACGGTTGACACCCTACCATTTTGACGCCTGCTACTATGCGGCGTGGGTAGTAAACTGAATCCCGCCCCTGCTGGCGCAGATTTACCCGGAAACAGGAGTACAACAGGCCTCTGTGCTGGCTTTGACGGTGGATAGAATCGGCAAGTTATGGTAAAAAACAACCGTCGGCGTAAATGCGCTGCAACCACCAATGAAGTTCGAAGGGCAAGCCTCTATGAAGCCAACCTATCCCTATCGCGTCCACATTGCGCACCTGCCAACACCGGTGGAGCATATGGATCGTTTAAGTAAGCATCTGGGTGGTCCCTCGCTCCTGATCAAGCGTGATGATCAGACAGGGTTGGCAACGGGCGGGAACAAGACACGGAAATTAGAGTTCCTGGTTGCCGACGCGCTGGCGAACGGTTTTGACCACCTGATCACCACCGGCGCACCGCAGAGCAACCACTGCCGCCAGACGGCAGCCGCGGCTGCTCACTTTGGTCTGGGCTGCAGCCTTGTGCTACGCGGCAAGGCCCCATCCCAATTCTCCGGCAATCTGCTCCTTGATAAACTATTGGGCGCTCACCTCTACTGGGCCGACGAGCAGGACTGCGGGCAGGTGATGAACGACATCGCCGCCGAACTGCGGGTCATGGGTCGTAAGCCGTATATTATCCCCCTTGGCGGCTCTAATGTGATGGGCGCGACCGGCTACGTTCTGGCCATAGAGGAGCTGATGCAGCAGCTACAGGAGGAGCGCATTAACGTCGACTTCATCGTCTTTGCCAGCAGCAGCGGCGGCACGCAGGCCGGCATGGTGTTGGGAGCCAAAGTATACGATTTCCGCGGCCACGTGCTGGGCATCAGCGTTGATCACCCTGCCGATACGATGAAGACGCTCGTTTCGGCGTTGGCCACAGCAACGGCGACGCACCTGGGCCTGGGCACGGTTTCCGTTGCTGACCGAGTCGAAGTAAACGACGACTATCTGGGAGAGGGTTACGCGCAGGTGGGAGAAACAGAGCGCGAGGCAATTCAGTTGGTTGCGCAGTTAGAGGGTATATTGCTGGATCCCGTCTACACCGGCCGCGCCATGGGTGGCCTGATCGACCTTATCCGTTGGGGCGCCTTCACCCGCAGCCAGACGATCCTCTTCTGGCACACCGGCGGCACAGCCGCCCTCCCCGCCTTCGCTGATAAGCTGCTCTAACGAACCCCACTCCCCTTACGAGGTTTGCAAACGGGCCACAGCTTCGTGCTCAACAGCCCGATCCAGAACCTGGCGCAGCTTTGTCGCCAGCGTATCAGGCGCAAAGGGCTTGGAGATCCAATCCACAATGCCCTGCTCCAACAACGAACGCCCTTCGTCTTGCAGCGGATAGCCCGTCATCACCATCATCTTGATCGAGCCGCAGCGCTCAATCAGTTGATGATATAAATCCATCCCGCCCATTTCGGGCATTACCATATCGCTCAACACCAGATCGACGCTCTCAAGATGCTCAGAGTAAAGCTCTAGCGCTTCACTGCCAGTGCTGGCCACGAGGACATCGTAGCCCATCATCTCCAACGTATCCTGGATTGCCCCTTGCGTGGGTTCATGATCCTCGACCAGCAAAATCGTCTCTTGCCCGCTACCCGCCGATTCGCCGGCTGCTGCAGAGGCGTCATCCGGATTCTTTCTTTCCAGCGCCGGAAGGTAAATATTAAACGTGGTTCCCCCTCCCTCAACGCTGGTTACCTCAATCTCTCCACCGTGCTGCTTGACAATGCCGTAGACCTGGGCCAGTCCCAGACCCGTACCACGCCCCGGGTGTTTGGTGGTGAAGAAAGGCTCAAACAGGTGCGGCAGGTTTTTAGTGTCAACACCTACTCCTGTATCACCTACCGTCAGCTTCATCCACTCGCCGGCGTTCATCGCCGGCAACGGCGGGCATTCACCGGCGTCCAGGGTAAATCGAGAAAGTCTGATATGTAGCTGGCCCCCCTCAGGCATGGCATCCCGCGCATTCAGCGCCAGATTCATTAACGCTTGCTGCAGGCGCGTGGGATCGGCATTAACCAGATAGCTCTCCTCCTCAGCCTCTAGCTCAATCACGATGCTCTCAGGCAGCGTGCGCTGTAACAGCTTCACCACCTCTTTCACAAATGGCAACAGGTCCAGGCGACCCCGCTCCATCACGGCGCGTCTGCTGAAATCCAAAATCTGGCTGATAAGGTCCGCCGCCTGCCCTGCCTGTTTGGTAATGGTCGCCAGATATTCCTGTCGTCGGGGGAAGTCGGGATTGCGCTCCAGGGCCTGGCTGTAAAGTGTAATGACGGCCATGATGTTGTTGAAATCGTGGGCAATACCGGCCGCCAATTGTCCCACTGTGGCCAGGCGTTCCTGATTCTGCACATGCTGCTGTCGCTTCCGCTCTTCCGTCACATCGCGAATAACCAGCACCCAGCCTGACGTTCCCCCATTACCTACCATAGGCCGCTCTGTGAGCATGAAAATCCGTTCCGTCCCTTCTGGTGCCAGCTCATACCAGGGCCTTTCCGATCCTGTCGCGTTCAGAATGTCCGGCAAGGGCCGGCCGTCCAGAAAGTGCAGGACATCCCCCACTGTGGCATCGGTGAGCAGCGCCAGATAATCGCGTCCGGCCGGGTTCGCCAGCAAGATTCTATAACTGGCGTCAATCAGAATGACGCCTTCCGGCACCGTATCCACAATGTGCTGCATCTGTTGCCACTGCTGTTGTGTTCTCTCCAACAGGTGCGTGGTCATTGTGTAGAGCTGGGAATTGGCAATGGCCTGTGCAGCCTGGTTGGCAAACCCGTGTAACAGCGCCAGCTCTTCCTGTCCAAACTCTCGCGTCTCGCCGAATACATTGGCTGTAAGCACCCCGAGAAGACGCCCACTATAAATGAGGTCAACGAAGGCCACGGTCCGGAAATTGTAGCGGGCAAACAACTGCGTCAGTGGCGACGGCGATAGCCGTTGTACGTCGATCAGCACAGCCGGTGTGCCATCGCTGGAGCGGAACTGCTCCATTTCCGCTTTGGTAACCGGCGTTGCTTCTTCAATGAACGCCTCGGGAAGCCCGGCGTGAGCCACAAATTCAAACGCCTGCATTTCTTCACGGAAAAGGCTGATCGTGGCCGAGGGCACGTTGAGCACGCGTACCGTCTCTTCACAAATGGCGTCTAGAACCGAATGGTACTCTGTCACCTGGCTTAGCCGCGCCGCGGTATTGACCAGCGCCTTGGCCCGCGCAGCGGCTGTTCGCACCTGATGCTCGTTCTGCTCGCGCTGGATTGCTGCGCCCAGAGTATCAGCAGCAATTTGCATCGCTTCAATCTCAGCAGGCAACCATGTCCGTTCGTAAAGACATTCGTCAAAACCGAGGAAGCCCCAGAAGCTCTCACCAACGAACACGGGAACAAGAACCAGCGACTGGATCTGCTGCTCCTGCAAGAGAAAACGGATTCCTTCTGAAAAGGTGCGCACCAGCCCATGCTTCACCTCGCCCCTCTTCAACGCCTCTAGCCAACTGGTGATGCCTGTTTCCTCAACCGGCATGTACTGTAACGCAGGATCTTCGAGGTAGGACGTGATTCCGTCGGCCACCCACTCATACCGTTGGGTAATGTACAGCGCCCCGGTTTCATCTCTCTCTTCCTCGAAAATGTAGACGCGGCTGGCATCGATGGCCTGCCCCAGCTCCCCAAGCACTTCCTGAATTTGCTCCCGCCAGTTCCCACTACGCAAGAACTGCTCCGCCGAAAAGCTAACCGCACGCAAGGCCCGCCCCCGGCGCTGTAATGTCTCCTCCGACTGCACTTGAGCCGTAATGTCGCGCACAAAGACCAGCAGACGTGAGTCGGGCAACATTTTCGCTTTCACTTCCACCGGCAACAGGGAACCGTCCCGCCGCTTCATCCAACGTCGTGTTGAAATGGTGCGCCCCACCTCCAGCGAATGAAGTTTCAGCCCCCGGCGCCGCCACTCAGAAGCTGGTGCCAACAGGTAAGCCTGGCGCCCCACCAACTCTTCCTCCTCATAGCCGAACATGCGCAGCGCGCTGCTGTTCACCTCGCGGATATAGGAATCGACGTCCAGGACAAAGATGCCATCGCTGGCCTGTTCCACCAGCGAGCGGTACCGGCGGTCGCTGGCGCTCAGCTCCGTCGTTTTCTCGTCGACCGCCTGTGCCAGCCAATCTTGCCGTGCCCAAAGCAGATTCAGCAACGCAAGGACGATGATGAGCAGAATTGCACTCAGAAGGCGGAATTCCTCAAAAAGGCTGATGACTGCCAGCCCCAGCATACCAAGCAGCAGCAACGTTATATTTCGTTTCATTGTGGTAGCCCCGGCAATGCCCCTTAGCGCAACGGCGGCAAGATAATATTGTCA
The DNA here is from genome assembly GCA_964602995.1 of uncultured Ardenticatenaceae bacterium. Taxonomy (GTDB): domain Bacteria; phylum Chloroflexota; class Anaerolineae; order Promineifilales; family Promineifilaceae; genus JAAYYY01. Next base: position 37,550 of record CAZRTM010000015.1, on the reverse strand, counting down.
GTATCGATGAATATGCGCCACTTCCAGTGAGTTTATCGCTCCTCTCCCATTATGGCATAATCTATCAATGTTGCAACGGGAAAATCGTACCGCGGCAGGCTACTGCACCGTAATCGTTCCCAGGTGATAGCTGTCTTTCCCGTCGCCCCCTTCGTCAAAGATTAGCCGTTGTTGTGGGTCGAAAAGTGGGTATAGACCCACGTAAAGCTCGTAGGAACCCGGCGTCAGATCCAGCGGCAGCAGTACGCCGTGATTGTCGACCACGGTCTCTGCTGGCGCCCACGTTGTGGTTATTGCCACGTTGCCGCCCGGCTCCGCGTCACGCTGAGCCACCAGATTGCCCTGCTGGTCAAGCAAATGCAGGAATACCTTATAGCGCTCAGGCGGGGTTTGCATCGCCTGCCAGTAGAGCGTCACCTGAATGATGTCGCCCGGTGCAAGCGGATTTCCGCGCAGCGTATAGCCTAGCAAGCTGATCTCCTCCCCGAACGTGACGCCGGCCGCCACCTCCATCGCTTGCGCCGGTTCAGGCGGCACAGCATAGGTCACAAAGCGCACGTCGCCCACCCACTCTTCCTGGGCTTTGAAGGCGTGGGCATCCAGCCACCGCTCAACGTGTCGCTGCGGATCCTGTTCTGCGTCCCCCCAAAACAGTGCGTAGAGCCGGTCATGACGCGCCGTAATCTCGGCCAGTTCGGCAGCGATTTCATCACTGTTAGCATGCCCACGGGGGATAGGATAGACCGGCGCTCCCTCCTGGTGATAGTAGGTAAACACTTCCCACTGATTGGGCGCGTTTAGAATGATCCCGTCATTCGGATGGCCAGTCGCCTCGATGCGGCGGGCGATGCCGCGATAATCATCACGCGCGAAGGCCGAATTATAGTAGAGGTTGGAAAGTGACCGCCCAGTTCCCACCAGCAACATCCCTGACAACAGAACTGCTGCAAGAGGCATCCAGAAGCGCCCAAAGCGCAGATGCTGCGCGCCCAGCCGTTGTCCCACCGGCCAGGTTGCCGCTATAACGTGTGCGACCAGCAACGCCAGGAAGGGGGCCGCGACCATCATAAATTTGAAATACGGCTCCCGCGTCGTGCCCGCCAGCAGCATGGAGATGAGGGGGATTAGCACCATACTCACTGGAAGCAGCCACGCCAGCAATCCCCTTTCTCCTCCCTGGGAGTTATGCGCCCGCTCCCTTGCCGGCAGCGCCAGCAACAGGAGCAACAGCAGCGCCGCAACAGCTACCGTAGCGCCCCGCCAGAACGTGCCGTCTTCCACCGTCCCACCAAACAACAGCCAGCGCCCCGCCCGCTCCAGAAATACCGTTGGCGGCAGCTTATCGCTGGAACGACCTCCGGCCTGGCGCACGAAGATGGGCAGCCAGGGTAGATAAAGCAACAGCGCGGCGAAGACCATCACCCCCCAGCGCAGCAAAGGGCGTCCTACATGGCTGATAGCGCCTTCTGAGGACGCTGACGACAACCGCCGCCAGCCGAGCAGCAACCACAGCCCCAGCACAAAACCATGCGCCGCGAGAACGGTGGGGTAGAAGTAGTGGGTATAAAGCCCGGCGGCGGTAACCAGCACGTACGCCAGGGCCAGCCACAGAGATAGGCGTTGCGCGCGCAGCCACCGCACAAAAATCAGCGTCGCCAGCACAGCCCACAAAGCCAGCAACTCGTACATGCGCGCCTCCTGGCTGTAGTAGACCAGCGCCGGGTGCAGTGACGCCAGCAGCGGCGCCAACAACGCCCCCGCGCCAGGGCGCAGGAGCCTGCGGGCGATCCCGTAGACGCCCGCGACCACGATAACACCGGCAAAGGCGCTCAGCGCACGCAGGGCGAACTCGCTCTCGCCCAACAGGGAACGCCAGCCGTGCAGCATCAAATAGTAGAGTGGCGGGTGAATATCGCTCGCCGTGCCCTCCACAATGAGCGCAACAGAACGTTCGCTGAGGCGCGCACTGTTGCCCTCGTCGTTCCAAAACGATTGGGCGTCCAGGCGGTGGAAGCGCAACGCCGTCGCCAGCCAGAGGATGGCAACCAGCGTCAGGACGAGCCAGAATCTACGTTTCATAGACGCCAAGTTTACAGGGCCGCCAGACGCGCCGCCACCCTCTCTAACTGCCGCTTGACCTCTTTTCTGTACCCGCTAGACTAATCCAATGCCTGGTGCAAAGATGATCAGAACTGTATGGCAGCAATCGCAGTTCCGCGAGGGACTGTTCCTGGCCCTGATCCTGTTGCTGGCGGCGCTCCTGCGCATGGGCTGGCCGGGCCTCACCGAATTTAAGGCCGACGAGGCGCGGCTGCTGGCCCTGGCGCTGGATATGGCCGAGGGCGCTTATTTCCCCCTGCGTGGCATCGATAGCTCTGTCGGTTTCCCCAACTCTCCGGTCAGCGTCTGGCTCTACGCCCTGCCCCTCTTCATCTGGAAGCACGTCTATGCTGCTACCCTTTTCACAGGCTTTGCCAACGTATTGGCCGTGTTCGGCTGCTGGTGGCTCGTGCGCCGCTACTGGGGACCGGCCGCCGCTCTGCTGGCCGCTTTGCTCTTCGCCGCCAACCCCTGGGCCGTCGTCCACGCGCGAAAGATATGGGCGCAGAACCTCTTGCCGCCGCTGGTTGTGGGTTGGGCCATCACAGCCGCCCTCATCTTCATCGAACGGCGGTCGCGCTTCCTGATCCCGCACCTGCTGCTGCTGGCCCTGGCTGTACTGGTGCACTTTGCAGGCATTGCCCTGGCGCCCGTATCACTCCTGCTGCTCTTGCTCTATCGCAAGCGTGTGCGCAGCGGGCCATTGCTTGCCGGCCTCGGGCTGGCGCTGCTGGCCGCGCTACCCTTTCTGTACGCGCTCGTACGGGATGAGGGCAATCTGCTGGCAGCCTTGCAAAGCGCGTTGCCAGACACAGCGCAAAGCACAGCGAGCGCAATAACGTTCAGCCTGACGCCCTGGCGCTACCTCTTTCTGATGAGCACCGGCGCCGAGCTGCACAGCCTGGCCGGCCCCGAACGATTCCAGGATTATCTGGCCCAAATCCCCACCCTCGTGCCCGCCTACCTCCTGCTGGCGCTTCTGCTCGTGGGCGGCATTGTCCTATTAGCCGCTACCTTGCTGCGTAGAGAGGGCGACGGTCGGCAAAGGGAAATGGCCCTGCTGCTGCTCCTCTGGCTCTGTGCGCCGCCTCTTCTCTTTACCCTGGTCCCCATACCGGTAACGTTGCACTACCTGCTGCCCGTTTACCCCGTCCCCTTCATCGCCATCGCTTTGCTCCTGGTCAATGCTATCAGGCGCGCGCCGCGGCTTCTGGCTCCAGCGGGGGTGCTGTTGGCGGCAACGGTTGTGCTGCAGTTGTGGGCCTGGGGCGCACTTCTGAACTTCGTGACAAACGAACATACGCCGGGCGGTTTCGGCACACCATTGGCTTTGAAATTGGAAGCGGTGGAGGCGGTAGAGCGGCTGCAGCAGCAAACGCAGGCGGCGGAGCTGATTATCGCCGGCCGCAGCGAAGAGCCATCTCAGGAGGAATTCGCCGCTGTTTACGACGTGCTGTTGCGCGACATTCCGCACCGCTTCCTGAATGTCACGCGCTCGGCTCTGTTCCCGGCGCAAGGCGCAGTGGCCCTGGTAAATGCACAAATTGGTGGCCCGGCGCTCGAGACCTACTTCAATATGGCTGCCACCCAGGAGCAGATACCGTTACGTTCTGGCGAGGGCGTGTACCACATACTCGCCCTGCGTCCGGACAGCGCCCCCGTCCCTCAGGAACAGTTTGAAGAGCCGCACCTCTTCATGAATTTCGTGAAGTGGTATGGCTATGACGTGCTTGCTCTACAGGACGACCGCGCCTTTGTCTGGCGCATCCACTGGCACCCGGCCGACAATCCTACGCCGGAAACCTACCATTTCTTTAACCATCTGCTGGATAGCAACGGGCAGCGGCTGACCCAGGAGGACGCCCCCGTCTTTTCCGCGCGCCAATGGCAGCCGGGTGACTCCGTCGTCACCAGCTTCACGATCAGGCCACCTGACGATGCCACACCCCCCTGGCGCATGCGAACCGGCCTCTATCGCTTCCCAGAACTGGAGACCGTGCCGCTCATGGACACCGGCGGCAATTGGCTGGGCGAGTCGGTGGAGATTCCCATCGGGGAGGATATGCAGGCTGCAGGCCGCTAGAAACTAACTCCAACCACTGGCGGTTAGCGGCAACGTGCCATCGCCGTCACCAAGACGGGATACCACCTCCCTGCCCCGGTCTGTCAGCAGATAAGTGGCGGCTGGAAATTTCTTGTTGCTATCTATCAGCCCTGCCTCACGCAGCCGGTCCATCGTCTCCCAGCTCACCGGCTGCGGCTCCTGTTCGTCAAGCGGGTGCAGCTTATATACCTTGCTGCCGTCCAGCTCGCGGTGAGATTTCAACACCCACCCCGCAGCCAGCGCCAGCAGGACATGCCGTTCAGCCTCGCTCAACCCCTTCCCAACCATCTATCCAACCAACAAATCAGCCAACCAGCTAACCCAACAAATGGACGTACTTCTGCAAATCCCGCTGGCGAATCTTCTGATAGCGGTCTCTGAGGATTTCGTCCATTTCCTCAGGCGTCAGCCGGATGCTGAGAATGTCCAACGCATCCTCGGGAGAGCGGCCATAAGCCAGCTTCTTCTTTCCGCTCTTGAGGTCGAACAGGTACATATAATGCGGATTGCTGAAACTGCTCATAAATGCCCCCTACGCCTTGATTAGCGCATCGGCAAAGACGCCACTGCGCTCCTTCTGGTACTCGGCCAGACCACGATTGACCTCGTCATCATACTTGCCTGCCAGCAGGTCGCGATAGAATGCGTAATCCACGCCCTTAACTTTTTCGTCATCCGGATAACGGTGGTAGTTGTCCTTCGACATCAGGCTCTTGCCTTCAGCAATCAACTGGTTGCCCAGGGCCGAGCCGGGATAAGGTGCGTAATAAGAGATGGATGGGAATACGCGCTTCATCGTCTTCAACATGCGCAAGGTCTTGAACGCATCCTCAGGCTCCTCGCCTGGAATGCCCAGCATGATGTTGGCCCAGAATTTGGGCGGCTCCTTACCTTCCCGCTCCATCTCGTCTCCAATGCGGTTGGTCAGGTTAATGGTAAAGAGGTTGTCCTCTTCCGTGCACTCCTTGTTCAGCAGGCGCAAAATGCGGTCGCTGCCCGACTCAAAGCCAATCGACACCGTCGTCCAGTTTGTCTCGCGAATCAACGCTTCATAGAGGTCAGGCCACTGGCGCACCGTGTCCGAGCGAGCAGCCGCCCAGTATGGCCACGGTTTGTTAGCCATACGCGGATATTTCTCGATCCACTCCCGCAACCAGCTCGGGTTCTGGAAGAACATCGAGTCATGGATGACCACTGAACCCAACGGCCCGAAGTTCTCGTCGAGGTAGTTCAGCTCTTCAATGACCATCTCCACGGGACGACGGCCCATGTTCGGAATGTAGGAGTTCTCATTGCAGAAGACGCATTGCCAGGGGCAAACGCGGCTGGTGAGAATGGTCGCCACTGGCGCAGGACCCCAGCCACACTCTGGCTCCAGGGGCCAGTTAAAGCTTTTCTTCAGGCGACGACTGGCCGGTTTGGGCCACAGTGTGCGATCAATCGTCGGCCATTCGGCCATGCTGCGGCTGCCATGCCCCAGGAACACACGGGGATAGTTGTCCGGGTTCTGCACAAGGTCTACGATGACGTTCTCGCCTGGTCCCTGGCAGATCTTGTCGAACTCAGGCACTGCTTCCATCTCATCCAGTGCAACGGTGGCATGCATGCCGCCGGCCAGAACCAAACCGTCAGGATTGACTTCTTTGAAAATTTTTGCCGCTTTCAGGGCCGCCGGATAGGTATAGCTGCGCACATTGAGCAGCATCATGCGATAGCCGACAAGCTGTTTGCGCAGCTGATCCCAGTTGCTCACAGCTCGTGTTGAGAGCAAGTCGGTCTCTATTCCGTTCTGGTGCAATATCGTTCGCAACAGCCCTAACCCGTGATCTTGCCACTGTTCGTGTGGCCCATCTGGATTGACCAGATCGCCAAGATCGCCAAGATCAACCCAGACAATATCTGAGGTTCGCTCGTGTTTACGTGAGAATAATCCAAACATCTACGCTCCCTCCTACATCGCTCAGAGCGCTTTTTGATTAAACCGGCTGGCGTCCATTATAGCCCGTGTGGATCTCATGGTAATAGGCGATACGCGGTTCACCATATCGCCAGCAGAGATATACTTCACGACCATCACGTTGAGCTAAAAAATCCAGCAGCCCGGTATTCATATCTTTTAAAATGCAGCCATAGGATTGGATCTTCTTCACCAGATACTCAATAGCCTCAAATTCAGCTACCAGTTCGGTGGCAGTCATCCCTCCGATATCGCTGCGCAGGTCTTCAATAACATTATCCAGATTTTTGCGTGCTTCGACGACACGAGCACGCCGCTGTAACAGCTTCCCCACCAACGGTTCTATTTCAGGTAGAAGTTCATTGACCTCTTCTACAGTGAAATAACGAGCCGTCATCAACTCACCATTTTACAGAAAACGAGGCGTCTCACAAGCCCGAGACGCCTCGTTCAATTCATCTTTGCGACAGCGAGTAGCTTATCCACACCCGTAGGTGCCGCCAGCGTTCTGCTGGGCGCCGTGGCTGCTTGTCTTAAAGCTATGTCCACAGCCGCAGGTAGATACGGCATTGGGGTTATCGATGTGGAAGCCGCCACCCATCAGACTATCAACATAGTCAATGGTGCAACCTTCCAGATACATCATGCTGGTGGGGTCGATGAAGACCTTAACACCGCCCTGCTCCAGGACGTTATCAAATGGACCTGGCTCGGCTTCTAAGGCCATGCCATACTGCATGCCAGAACAGCCGCCGCCGGAGACAAACACGCGCAGGCCGTGATCTGGCACCTCTTTTTCCTCCAACAGATCCTGGACCATCTTAATGGCCCCTTCGGTCAGCCGGATCGTCTCAACCTCTTCGGTAAAAGCCATGATTTGCTCACCTTTTCTTCTGCTACAAACAGTATTTATCAGTACTTAATGTTAAGTTGACTCGAGTCGATTTTAACAACATTCGGAAGTGGTGTCAATTTTTATCAATGTTTTGAATTAAACTATGACGGAATTTATACAGTCAAAATTGTCCGCTCTCTGGCAGCATGATAGAATTCTCTGTTTGAATTCGGAATATTCAGGAAGGATTTGATGTTAAAAACACATACTTGCGGCGAACTACGTGTGGAAGACGTAGGCACAGAGGTTACGTTAGCGGGCTGGGTAAACCGACGCCGGGATATGGGCGGTGTCATCTTTATCGATTTACGCGACCGCGATGGCAAAACCCAGGTCGTTATCGACGCGGGCAATTCACAGGAAGCGTTTGAAACTGCAGAATCGGTGCGCCCCGAATACGTTTTGCAGGTGCGCGGCGTGGTACAAAAACGGCCAGAAGGCCAGGAAAACCCCGATCTGGACACCGGTGATATTGAGGTACACGCTCAGGAAGTAAACGTCCTTAATCCTGCCAGGACACCGCCGTTCGTCATTGACCGGGAGGAACCGGTTGACGAGTATCTGCGCCTCAAATACCGCTATCTGGACCTGCGACGCCAGCGCATGCAGCGCAACCTCACCATCCGTCACAAGGCCATTAAGTTCATTCGCGATTTCCTTAGCGAGCGTGACTTCATTGAGGTTGAAACGCCCATTCTCTTTAAGAGCACGCCAGAAGGGGCGCGCGACTATCTGGTGCCCAGCCGCGTACACCCAGGCCGTTTCTATGCCCTGCCCCAAAGCCCGCAACAATTAAAGCAGCTACTGATGGTTGCCGGCATCGAGCGCTATTTCCAGATTGCGCGCTGTTTCCGCGATGAAGACCAGCGCGCCGACCGCCAGCCGGAATTCACGCAATTGGACCTGGAAATCAGCTTTGTAGAGCGGGATGACATTCTAGACCTGATGGAAGAGATGATGGTGGGCATGGTCGAGACTGCCAGCGAGATACCGCTGAAATGGACAGAGTTCCCGCGCCTCACCTACAAGGAAGCAATGGAACGCTTTGGCAGCGACCGGCCTGACCTCCGCTTCGGCATGGAGCTGGTGGATATTTCGGACATTGTGGCCAACAGCGCTTTCCGTGTCTTCGCTGAGAATGTGGCAGCCGGCCGGCCGGTGAAAGCGCTCCGTGTAGAAGGGGCCGGCGACTATAGCCGCAGCCAGATTGACGAGCTGGAGGCGATTGCCAGAGAGCATGGCGCGAAAGGGTTAGCCTGGCTGGCTATCGACCCCGAAACGGAAGAGATCCGCGGCTTCATCACCAAGTTCTTCAACGTCGAGCAGCTCATCGAGATTACAGACCGCATGGAGGCACAGCCTGGCGATCTGATATTGATCTCCAGCGATGAAGCAAGGATTGTGCACCAGGTGTTGGGTGCGTTGCGCGAGGAGATGGGCCGCCGCCTGGGTTATAAGGACACAAAGGAGCTGGCCTTCTGCTGGGTCATCGACTTCCCTCTGTTTGAGGAAGAGCTGGAAGACGGGCACTATGCGCCCAGCCACCACATGTTTACCGCGCCCAAGCACGAACACATCCCCTTGCTGGACAGCGACCCGCACGCCGTTCTGAGCCAGCAATATGACCTGGTTTGTAACGGCTTTGAAGTCGCCGGTGGCAGCATCCGTATCCACGAACGCCCCTTGCAGCGTAAAATTATGGAGCTGATCGGGCTGGATATCGCCGAAGCAGAAGAACGATTCGGCCACCTGCTGGAAGCGTTCGAGTACGGCGCGCCTCCCCACGGCGGCATCGCCCCCGGCATCGACCGCCTGGTGGCGCTCATGGCTGGCGAACCCAACATCCGCGAAGTGATGGCCTTCCCCAAGACCCAACAAGCCGTCGATCTCATGGCCGGCGCTCCCTCTGAGGTGGCTCCTGAACAGCTACAGGAACTGCATATTGCGTTGGATTTGCCGGAGGAGAATAAAGAGTTGGAGATTGGGGATTAGAGGATTGGAGACTGGAGATTGGAGAATTGGGGATTGTCCTACTACGAGACGCTTGTGTATAGTTGGGCAATAAAGCCGAGTTCTGTAAGTGAACATTGAAGACATCATAGATGCAATTCGCAGCAATCGAATACGGATTACAGATCACGCTGACGAAGAAGCTCAGGCAGATGCCCTTGTCTTCGATGAGGTCTTTTTTACAGTTTTACAAGGCGAAATAATTGAGGAGTACCCTGAGGATAGGCCATATCCAAGCTGCTTAATATACGGACGAACGTTCAGTGATGAGCCAGTTCACTCCGTCTGGGCCTTTAATGCCGACAACCGGTGGGCAGTGCTAATTACTGTATACCGGCCTGATCCCGAACGCTGGAAAGAGTGGCGAACAAGGAGACCTAAAGATGATTCCATTTCCTAAGTGCCCTGTGTGTGGGGGTGAAATGGTTGAAAAGGAAGTTGAAAAGCTGTTGCGCGGTGGCGTTCACACGGCGGTTATCAGAGTTCGGGCCGAGGTATGTCTCCATTGTGGTGAACGGTTGTATCCACAGGAAACAGTACGCCGGTTCGAGCAGATCAGGGCCAAGTTAAAGCGCCAGGACGTCGATGACTTTGAGCCTCTGGGGCAATCCTTTCAGGTTGCATCCTGACCCGACACTACTCAAGCCACTAATCTCCAATCTCCGATCTCCAATCTCTACTCCCCCGCATACCCAAAGCGGCGCAATGCTGATTCGTCGCCACGCCAGCGGGGAGCTTCTTTGACCCACAAATCAAGGTAGACGCGGGTGCCTACCAGGCGCTCGATCTCTTTGCGCGCCTCTTTGCCTATCTGGCGCAACTGGGAGCCGCCGCTGCCAATGATGATCTTCTTGTGCCCTTCGCGTTCCACGTAGATAGTGGCATTGATATAGACGATGCCATTCTCGCGCTCTTTGAACTCCTCCACCTGCACCGCTACGCCATGTGGAATTTCCTCGCGAATGTGCAGCAAAATCTGCTCGCGAATCATCTCCGCCGCAATATCGCGCACGTAAAGGTCTGTCACCTGATCGGCAGGATAATAACGCGGCCCTTCTGGCAACGCTTCCACCAGCATATCGAAAAGCTCGGCGCGCCCATCGCCCTGCGTCGCGGAAAAGAGAATCCACTTCTCAGCTTCGGGCAATAACTCGCGGAAAGCCTCAGTGCGCGGTAAGACCTCATCTGGCTCCAGTAAGTCAGCCTTGTTGATTCCCAGGATGATTTCCGTCTGGTCCGCCACACTGCGCAAACGCTCGGCGATGTCGCGGTCACCAGGGCCTGGCGGCTCGCTGCCGTCCACCAACCACAGAATCACGTCAGCATCCGCCAGCGCTTCCAGCGCCGACTCCAACATGAACTCATCCAGCTTGTGGCGCGGCTGCATAATGCCCGGCGTATCTATAAAAATCATCTGGAACTTCTTCGCCGTCAGGATACCCATCTGGCGTGTGCGCGTTGTCTGCGGGCGCGGCGAAACGATGGCCACTTTCTGGCGCAAAAACGCATTCATCACCGTGCTCTTTCCCACATTAGGGCGACCCACCACGGCGACAAACCCCGAACGATGGTCATCGGGCAATTCTTCTTCTTCAAAACTATCCAGGTCAATATCCTGGTAAAATTCGTCTGATTCGTACTCTTGCATAGATAACAGTCTTCTCTTACCGCTAGGTTGTGATTACAGCTTCGTGATTACGACGGATACCAGTATTACCCATTACTATTTGATCTACCACAGAACAGCCTAACCGCCCACAATCCGCGCCAGTTCACGGGCGGTCAATCCCACCCGTTCATCGCGCAGTAGAGGCAACCGGATACGCGCCCGGCGCAGCTTGTTCAGATCCAGCTTTGTCGTCACCAGCGCGTCCTCATAATACGGTCCCTGCACCAGTTGCACACCCTCAGGGTCATAGACCGTTGAGCCGCCCCAGTAGTTGACGCCATCTTCAAAGCCAGTGCGGTTGGCGTGAATAACAAAGTTGGTAAAAATGCTGGCGTAAGCCTGGTTAATATGTTCCACCCAGCGCGCGCTGCCAATCTTCTGCTCAGTGGCCACACCACGCCCCGGCGATGAAGAGGTCAGAAGCAAAATATCAGCCCCATCCAGCCACAACAGGTATGGCGGGCTTACATGCCAGAAATCCTCACAGATAAGTATCCCCATGCGTCCAAAGCGCGTATCAAAAGCGCGCACGGCGTCGCCCCAGGCAAAGTAGCGACCCTCGTCAAACATGCCATATGTTGGCAGGTAAACTTTACGGTGCACGTGCAGCAGCTCGCCGCGAGAAAGATAAGCGGCGCTGATATAATATTTCTGCCGCCGGTCTGTCTCCACGAAGCCAACCACAATATCCATATCTCGGCTGGCGTCCAGCAGCCGCGCAAACGTCTGGTCCTTGTACGATGGCTGCAACGCCACCTCGAAGGCCAGGTCGCGCAAGCGGTAGCCGGTCAACGAAAGCTCGGGAAAGACGAGCAGCTCCACACCCTGATCGGCTGCTTCTTCGATTGTCTCCAAATGTATCTTGAGATTGGCCTCGACATCGCCGAGCCGGGGGTTAATCTGAGCCAGTCCTACTTTCAGGTTCATGGTGTGTCTTGGAGATTGGTGATTGGAGAATAGAGATTATAGCAAACGCGATTATTGATAACAGGGTGAGAGTTCCATCTGCAATCGTGTCCAGGCGGATTTCGCCAATCATGGGCGCCGGGTCACCGCGCAAGAACGAAATGGCAAAGTGGCTGCTGCTAATCAGAAACAGTGCCAGCCAGAAAAGTGCCAGGGGGCGCAAACGACGGCGCAGCAGCCATATGATAACGAACGAGACCAGATTCAGCAGAATACCCAGCAGTTGCGTCTGGTAGCGCACAGCGAATACGCCATAATTGTCGGGCAGATCGGCCGAGAACAGGCCAATAAAACTCTCGCTGCCATAGGCGCATCCTTCCAGATAGCAGGCCAGCCAGCCAGAGGTGCTCAGCAGCACAATGGCTGGCGCCAGAAGCCCGGCCATGCCGCCAAAAGCAATTCTATGTAGGCGACACCAAAGCCACAACATGACCAGGGCTGCCAGCACGGCTCCATGATAGCTGAGTCCACCTTCCCACACCAGCCAGCTTTCGTTCAAATGGTGCTGAAAATAATCCCAGTTAACCGCTACATAGACAACGCGCCCGCCCACCACGGCAGCGACAAGCGCCGCCAGCACGCCATCCAACCACGGCACGTCTGGCGCGCGGCGGCGAGCCTGCCACGCCACCAGTCCGATGGCCAGCAACAGCCCCAGAAGCAGCGCCGCCGTAAAGCTGTAGAAGAAGAAAGGACCATAGCGCCCGAGAATTGGATACATGCGGATTCCGATCTTAGATGAAGGTGGGGAACCGGGCAAAAAACGGTATAATGTGAGCATAGCCTATGAAGTAAGCGTTGCGGTCAATATTGCGGCGCTGTAACAAAAGGGCATCTATGCCAGAACAACCTCGTGTCGTCGTTGTCGGCGCCGGTTTTGGCGGATTGTGGACCACTCGTGCGCTGGCTAAACAACCGGTCGATGTCCTCCTCCTGGACAAAGATAATTATCACGCTTTCTGGCCCCTGCTCTACCAGGTGGCCGCCGCTGAGCTAGAAGCAGAGCAAATTGGGTACCCGGTTCGTCGCATCTTGCGCAATCAGCAAAACGCCACTTTCGTCATGGACAAGGTGCGACACGTTGACTTCCTTGAACAAAGGCTAGAAACCACGCAGCAGAGCATTGCCTACGATTATCTGGTGTTGGCGTTGGGCAGCAGCACCAGCTACTTTGGTATCCCAGGCGCCATGAAGTACACCTTCCCTCTCAAGACAATGGAAGAGGGCGTGGTGCTGCGCAACCATATTCTGCGCTGCTTCGAACAGGCGTTGCAAGAGCCTGATCCCGCCCGTCGCCGCCAGTTACTGACCTTCGTCATCGTCGGCGGCGGCCCCACCGGCGTGGAATATGCCGGCGCCTTGTCGGAACTGATTTATGGGCCAATGGCCAAAGATTATCGCGGCTTACAGCTTGATGAGGTCTGCATTGTCCTGGTTGAAATGTTGGACACGCTGCTCAATGGTATGCACCCCAAACTGGGCCGTTACGCGCTGCAACGGCTGCTGGAAAAACAGGTGCGCGTGAAACTCAACACCGCCGTCGCAGAAGTGACCGATGAGGCTGTCCACTTTAAGGACGGCAGCATGCTGGAGACAGAAACGGTTGTCTGGACCGCCGGTGTGCGCGGCGCTCCTCTTGCCGAGGAATGGGGTTTGCCCACGACGAAAGGCGGCCGGGTGGCTGTGTTGCCCAGCCTGCAAGCGCCAAACCTGCCGAATGTCTATGTCGTCGGCGACCTGGCAGCATTTGAAGGCAAAGACGGCAACCCGCTGCCCATGCTGGCCCCTGTGGCTATGCAACAGGGAGAGCACGCCGCGCACAACATTATGCGCCAGATAGAAGGGCTTGACCCCATACCTTTTCGCTATCGAGACAAGGGCGCCCTGGCAACCATTGGCCGCAGCGCCGCCGTCGCCGACATCTTTGGGCGCGCCTTCACCGGTTTCGTGGCCTGGCTCATCTGGCTAGGCGTGCACCTCTTCCAGCTTATCGGCTTCCGCAACCGGCTGGTGGTCCTGATTAACTGGGCCTGGAGCTACATCTACTTTGAGCGCATGGTGCGGCTGATCTTGCCTCGGCGAGAGGCGTTTGATAAAGCAGTGAAAGGAAAAACTCTTGATGAAGAAGAAGAGTAGCGTGCCCCCTCGCAAACGAATTGCGCTGGTAGCCCATGATAACATGAAGGATGATTTGATTGATTGGGTGCGCCACAACCAGAAGATGTTGGGGCGCCACATCCTCTACGCCACCGGCACAACCGGCCGTGTCCTGGAGGAGACCCTGGGCATTCACATTAACAAGCTGCAGAGCGGCCCCCTGGGCGGTGACCAGCAGATCGGCGCGCGTATCTCCGAAGGGGAAATCGAGTTCCTCATCTTCTTCTGGGACCCCCTTTCGCCCCACCCCCACGACCCAGACGTCACGGCTCTGTTGCGCATGGCCGTCATCTGGAACATCCCGCTGGCCTGCAACCGCGCATCGGCCGATTACATCATCACCTCCCCCCTGATGGAAAGTGAGTATGAACGGGCTATGCCCGATTATGAGAGCTATAAGCAACGGCTACCGGCCAGGGACACCGGCCCTCCCAAGGAAGACAAATTCTAAGAACGCCGGCCAATGGCCAAATTGTAACCGTTTAATCTATTAAGCCTGTTCGAGGAGAGATATATGGACATCAAGATACAAGAGCTAAGCGAAGCACAGAAGAAGCCAGTGCCCAAGAATGGAGTTGGATTTGGCGGCACGTTCAGCAATTATATGTTTCGCCAGTCGTACTCGCCTGAAAAGGGCTGGCACGACGCCACCATTGGCCCTTATGAAAATCTGTCGCTAGATCCGGCTACCGCTGTTTTGCACTATGCGCAAACGATTTTTGAAGGCACGAAGGCTTACCGGCGTCCTGACGGCAATATCAACCTCTTCCGCCCCTGGGAAAATGTGCGCCGTTTCAACGAATCGGCGCGTCGCATGGCCATGCCCACTGTTGACGAAGAGGACCACCTGCAGGCAATTATGGAACTGGTCGAGCTGGAACATGAGTGGGTGCCCGACCCACCCGGCGCCCTCTATATCCGCCCCGTGATGATCGCCACCGACGCGGCCCTTGGCGTCCATGCCAGCAAAACCTATCTACATTACATCATCGTCGGCCCCGTCGGCTCCTATTTCAAGGAAGGGTTCAACCCCATTCCCGTATATATCTCTGACACCTACCGCCGCGCGGTGGTAGGCGGCACCGGCGCTGCCAAGACCGGCGGCAACTACGCGGCCAGCCTGTTGGTCACCGAGGAAGCCAAAGCGAAAGGCTATTCTCAGGTGCTATGGCTGGACGCCGTCGAGGGCCGCTACGTCGAAGAAGTCGGCGCTATGAACATCTGCTTCGTCTATGAAGGCAAGCGTATCGTGACGCCGGAGCTGAGCGGCAGCATCCTGCCCGGTATCACGCGTAAGTCAGTGCTGCAACTGGCGAAAGCGATGGGCTACGAAACCGGCGAAGAACGCGTGGACGTCAACGAGATGCTCGAAGATGTGAAGTCAGGCCGCATTACAGAGGTATTCGGTTGCGGCACGGCGGCGGTCATCACCCCCGTTGGCAAATTTGCCTATCGTGACCAGGAAGTAACCGTCAACGATTATGAAGTTGGCCCCATCTCAAAGCAGCTTTATGAAGAGATGACCAGTATCCAGTTCGGCGAAAAAGAAGATCCGTTTGACTGGACGCACACGATCGAGGTTAACTCGCACGGCTAAATTGGAGGATGATAGCAGGCGCTTTGGCGCCCGAACGGGACCGCCAAAGCGCCTGCTACGAACCGGCCACCATCTTCATTCAGGCCACATCCCCTCTACCGAAAGCCCCAACCACACCCAACTCCCCGAAAAAGCCAGCACAACAACCAGCGGCCATGGAGCAGAATAATACCCATCCAGCATGCTGGCCAGCTGATAAGCGATGACCCCAGTCAGGATCGTGACTGCCGCCACCCCTTGCGGACGGTTCCAGAAGGAAATGATGGCCACCACCGTTAACAAAGCGCCAAACAGCCTGAGAGAGACAATCAACGTCTCCCAGCTATACCAACTCAACTGCAGAGGGAGCGGATCTGGACGAGTTGCCGTCACAAGACCGACAACAACCAGAATCAAAAGAGCGCTGCAAGCCAGAGAGGAAACCCATGCCGCCAACGGCCAGCGATGAAGTAAATAGAGCGGTAGCGCGATCAGCAAGGGCAAGGTGAGCAGCAACGAGCCGTACGCCAGTGTCACCCATAGGTCAGCCATTGCTACTTGTTGACCAGACGCCACCCAGGCCACCAGAAGGCTGACGGGAAACAAAACGCCAGCCGCGATCGCTAACCGGGCGCCCCACCGCAGCACGGCATAAATGGCATCAGGGACGGGATTCTCAGAGTCGCTCAAAACCATTTAATCTATCCTCCAGATGAATGCTCATACTACGGCATGGAAGCAACTGTCAGCCACCCTGGCGGACCATCTCCCTGGCTGATCACTACCGGTCCCACAACCACGCCGTAGCGCCAGCTTTCCCACGCCAGACGCGCCTCACTTCCATCCTCATACCTGACCTGTAATCCAGCCTGCAAGCGGTACGTAGGGTCATCATCTAATAGCGCTCTCCAGGCGGGGAGTGAGTTTGTGAGTTCAACCGTTTCGACCTGCCAGCTGGCTACGTCGTGCAACTGTACCTCGGGGTCGGAGTGGTCAAGCATAGTAAGCTCTACGCTGCTCTGGGGAAGCTGCCCATCAAACCTCTCCAGCAGCTCTCCCAGGGCAGCAATGACTGCGGCCTTATGAGTGAGGTACAAGACCTGCGCGCTCACCAGATATACTGTCGCCAATGCAACCAGTAACAAAATGGCAAGTCCAACTCGTCGTTTCATGTTTCCCTCCAAAGCGTCCACGTACAAAGTCATCTTACCATAGGTTAATAGCCAACCGCCGCAAAAACTCTATGCTCGGAATACGGAGCGGCGTTGCCCATCCTACGATGTGCGGAATATGTGCGGAATATGGCTCGAACCTTGCTGAAAAGGCGCGATTGGCACTATTTGGGAGCCTCCAATAGTTATTTGATAGTTTCTGGTGGTTTTGTCCGGTACACTTGACCATTCATATCGTAGTAAGAACGCGTGGCGAGCAAGATCTGTCACGAAAAGCATTGATTTCGCAAATCGAGCGAATTGCAATTGTTTAAGCGTCGCTTCACAAGAATAGAGAACGACTAGACGAGAAGGAGAAGTATGCCTATGCGGCAAGTGGCAATATTGGGCGTCGGATTGGTTCCTGTGCGCGAGCATTGGGAACTTTCGATTCGCGACCTGGCCGTCGAAGCCGGGCGCGCAGCAATGGAAGACGCCGGGGTGGAGAAAATCGATGCCCTCTACGTGGGCAACATGACCAGCGGCAGCATCAACCAGCAGCGGCAATTGGGCGCACTGGTAGCCGACTTCCTGGGCCAGCGGGGAGTGGAAGCAGTGCGCATGGAAGCAGCCTGCGGCTCGGCCGGCTCCGCCATGCGCCAGGGCATTCTGGCTGTGGCCAGCGGTGATTATGACGCCGTGCTGGCCATTGGCGTCGAGAAGATGACCGAGACGCCAGGAGCCGACACCACAACAGCGCTGGTGGGGGCCGCCGACGCCGAATATGAAGCTATTCACGGCGTCAGTTTCGTGGGCCTGAACGCCTTAATCATGCGCCGCTATATGCACGAGTACGGCTACCAGCAGCAGGATTTTGCTCCATTTGCCATTAACGCCCACGCCAACGGCGCCCACAACCCCTACGCCATGTTCCGCAAAGCAATTACGCGCGAGACATATGAAAGGGGGCGCATGGTTTCAGAGCCGGTCTCCCTGTTCGACGCTTCACCCATTGGCGACGGAGCCGCCGCGCTCTTGCTGGTGCCGGCGGAGAAAGCGCCGCGAGCTGTACGCGTGGCCGGCTCGGCCGTAGCCACCGATACATTGTCTATCCACGACCGTAAGGACCCGCTGTGGTTGCAGGCGGCCGAGGACTCAGTCAGGCGCGCCTATGCCCAGGCCGGTGTTGGTCCCGACGACATCGATCTCTTTGAAGCGCACGATGCCTTTAGCATTATGGCTGCTCTTTCCCTGGAAGCGTGCGGCTTTGCCGAACGAGGCCAGGGTGTGCGGCTGGCTCAGGAAGAGGCGATTATGCCCGGCGGGCGCATTCCCATCAGCACCATGGGCGGCCTCAAAGCGCGGGGCCATCCTGTGGGCGCTACCGGTCTCTACCAACTGGCCGAGGCCACGCTGCAGTTGCGCGGCGACGCCGGCGACGCGCAGATTGATGGCGTGCGCACCGCCCTGGCGCAAAACATCGGCGGCAGTGGCGCCACCATCGTCACCCACGTGCTCCAACGACAATAGCACCTAACCTGATTCCTACCCGGACCCCGTAGCGATTGGCAGTCACTACGGGGTTTTTTTCTTGCCGCTCCGGCCTCCGGCTCAGAATAGCTCTAGCTGGCGCGCCATCGGCTGTTCCAGGTTCGTCACGCCCACCCCCAGCAGCCGCATTTTCTGCCCCTCAGGCCAGTTCTCCTCCCAGATAAGCTGCGCCAGCCGCGCAATTTCCTCGTCCTCGTCGAAAGGCACCGTCATGCTTTTCTGGCGCGTGAAAGTCGTGAAATCGGCCCAGCGAAATTTGACGACTACCGTCGAAGCCACCAGCCCTCTGCTGCGCAATGCCTCTCCTACCTCCCGCGCCATCTCCACGAGCTTACCTTTCAGAAAGCGCGGGTCGTTCACATCACGGGCAAAGGTAAGCTCCTGGCTGATCGACTTGCGTTGCTCCGGTTCTGCATTCACCGGCCTATCGTCCACGCCCTGCGCTCGCTGGCGCAACGCCTCAGCCTGCCGCCCAAATTTCAGGCGCAGCTCGGCAATATCGGCCCTGGCAAGCTGGCCGCAAGTCGTGATCTTCAGCTCCGCCAGCCGCTCTGCCGTGCGCGGCCCAATGCCCCAGATGGCGCGTACGGGCAAGGGCGCCAGGAAAGCAGCCTCCTCACCGGGGCGCACAATGGTGCAGCCTTCTGGCTTTTCATAGTCGGAGGCTACTTTAGCCACCAGTTTGCTGCTTGCCAGCCCCACCGACGCCGGCAAATTCGTCTCGGCTTTCACCCATTCGCGGATAGAGAGCGCCAGCATCTCAGGCCGTTCTTGCCCGCTCAGATCCACATAGGCCTCGTCCACGCTCATCTTTTCCAGCGGACCATATTCGCCCAGCAGATTCATCACCCGTTGTGAGCACTCTCTGATGCGCGGGCGGTTGAGGTTGGCAAACTTCAGCTCGGGACACAGCCGCAGCGCCGTTGCCGAGGGCATCGCGGAGCGAATGCCGTACTGTCGCGCCTCGTAACTGGCGGAGGCCACCACCCCACGCTCCTCCGGCCGCCCGCCGATAACCAGCGGAATACCGCGGTCCTCAGGATGATCCAGCAGATGGACGTTGACAAAGAAGGCATCCATGTCTACGTGCAAAATGGCTCGTTTCCACAGAACGTGAGGGCTATCGGGGGTAGACATCGGTCGCGCTACGGCTGGAAGCCAGCTAGGAGCCAGGCGCCTGTTCGGCAAAGTCACGCAAGGCTCGAATATTACGTGCGGGGCTGTTGGTCATAATCACACAACCGGTTCCCAGCAACAGACGGCGGCCGCCAGTCTGTTCCAACGCATCACGCGCCTCTTGCAGCACATCGTCCGGGGTCCCCAGGTGCATCGTTTTTTGCGATACACCGCCGCTGGCCGCGCCGGAGAACTGCTCCAATCCCGTTTTGAGGCTCAAGCCGGTGTCGCGATCGTGCCAGTTGAGCATTGGCACATCATAGTCAGCAGCCAGGTCGAAAATGATCCCTTCTGCGCCATGTAGGTGGACCATGTTGAAGGGCAGATCACTGGCTGCCGCCAGAATCTCTTCGTCAAACGGCTGGCCAAAGGTCATATACTCCTGTGTACTCAGTAGCGCGTAGCGCGCATGTTGGATCGCATAGTAGATGCCGCTGATGCCCGCCTCCTTTGCTCTCTCCACGTAGCGCAAGGTAGACTCCGTGATCGTCTTCAGCCCTTCCAAAAGTAACTGCGGATGGCTGCGCATGTGGCTGAGCAACAGGTCACCGCCGGAGAGGTTCCTGGCCTGGGCCAGCGGCGAAAAGATGGTTGCCAGATAGGGCACTTCTTCGCCAAATGGGGCGCGCAACAGTTCCAATGTCTGCAGTTGCGTGGCCAGCATCCCCTGCTGCGGATCCAGCACTTTCAGCTCGGCCCAATCTTGCGGCTGGCTCACCACGCGCCGGACGTACTCGCGCGTCCCTTCTTCGTGGCCCATCCAGCGATCTTCCAGACCCCAATCGACCAGGCAATAACTGCTGGCCGGTGATACTTTCACCAGATCCCAATCGTAATCCTGCTGCCACTTCACGTGTACCGCCGCCAGCGCCTCTGCTTCCTGATCGTCGCCCGGCCAATGTCGCCACAGCGCAACCGGCAGGCGATCTACCTTCTCCCCGGCAATTGCGGCTTCCAATCTCCGTCGTTTACTCCAGTCAGCCATCGAACTACTCCGTTAATTAGATGGGACAGACATCCGATTTTTCCAAAAAATCGGATGTCTATCTCAATCTATCTGTGTCCAATCCCAAATCTCTAAACGCCGATATATCTTAACTCACGAGGGAAGCTGGTCAGGGACCGGTGGCCGTCCTCCGTGATGGCCACATTGTCCTCAATGCGCACACCGCCGCGACCGGGGAGATAAATGCCCGGCTCGACGGTAAACACTGCCCCGGTTGGCAGCGGCTCGCGGTTCCCTTCCATCACCTGTGGATTCTCGTGCACGTCCATACCCAGCCCATGACCGGTGCGGTGGATGAAATAGTCACCGTAGCCGCCCTCGCTGATTACCGTGCGCGCGGCGCGGTCAATCACTTCGCCACTGGCTCCCGGTGCCGATGCCTGGCGCCCCGCTTCATTCGCCGCTTTCACCAGCTCGTAAATGCGCTCCAGCTCCGGCTCCACCTGACCAATGGCAAAGGTGCGCGTAATGTCCGAAGCGTAACCATTCACCCGTGCTCCCCAGTCGATAATCAGCAGATCGCCTTCCTGCAGTTGGCGGTCGCCGGGCACGGCATGGGGCAAAGCGCCATTAGCCCCTGTGGCAACGATCGGTTCAAAGGGCAATCCTTCGCTACCAGCCTCTAACAGCTCGCGCAGCAGCAGCGCCGCCACCTGCTTCTCCGTCTGTCCCACCCTGATTTGCGGCAGCAGCCGTTCCATTGCCCGTTCGGCCACTTCGGCCGCCTTCTGCATCGCTGCCAGTTCATCCGCATCTTTCCGCATACGCAGGGTATCCAGGACCGGTTCAGCGTGCGCAGTGGAAAGACCCGGTGCGTAACGGCGAAGCAGCTCCAGCTCCAGCACCCTCATGCGCAACGCCTCCACGCCCAGCAAATAATCGGACAGCTCCAGAAAGGCGCACGCCTGCTGGAAAGCGTCCGTATACCCTTCCTGGTCGCTCCAACCAAATATGCGATCCTGGGGGATGCCCGCCGCCTCGGCCTTCATCACCTCCAGGCGCGGGATGATCATCACCGGCTCATCGTCAGCCGGCAGAAAGAGCACCGTAGGCCGCTCGCTGAGATGGACATCGATGCCGCTGATATAGACCATATTAGGTCCCGGCACCAGCGCCAGCCCGTCCAGGCCATGCGATAAGGTTTCGTCTTGCAATCGTTGTAAGCGTTCTTGGTTCATCTCCTACCCTTCACCTTCCTCCAGTTCTACAAGGGGCACGCCCGGCTGCACCGCCTCTCCCGTCGCGCACCTGATCGCAGTCACCACACCATCATGTGGCGCCTGCACCGGCAAAATCATCTTCATCGACTCCAGCAAGATCAGTTTTTGTCCGGCGCTCACCTGCTGCCCTTCCGCCACCAATATTTCCGATACAACAGCCGGAATCGACGCCGACAGGGAGCCGCCTGCCTCTCGGGCCTGCTCACCATCTCCTTCGCGAAGCCGCTCATAAGTCAGCAGGCTGCCGTTCACCCATAGCTGCCGCCGGTCGCCAACCAGGTGGCCGGCCGCTCGCAGACGCCGTCGCTGCCTATGTTCGCCCACCGCCTGATCATACTCCAGGACAAAGTACGGGCCATCGCTGTGCACCACGCGCACATCGGTACTCTGCCCATCAATGCTGATGCGCAACCTGTCACCCTGGCGGCTGACCTCAATCTCCTTTTCCTGGCCGTCCACCTTCACCTTAAATTTCATCTGGCGCCTTATTCTGAATCTGAATCAGTAGAATCTAACTTCTGCACGTGTAAGGTAAAGCCATCCGCTCCAGTCACCACGACCTCTTCGCCGCTTTCAATGGCCTCATCCGATTCTGCCCGCCACAGCTCGCCATAGACCAGAATAGAACCTACGTAGCGCACCGGACCTGAGGGCGCGGGAACCAACGATTTACGCACAACGCCAGTTTTGCCCACCAGACCCTCCTTACCGGTCTGTGCCGGCCGCCGTTGTGCCTGGACAGCCATTGTCAGGATGAAGATGAAAAAGGCTGAGGTGACAACCGTAATCGCCACGGCGCTGGCAACGGAAATGCGCACAAAGTCTGGGGAACCGGGCGAATTAAAGAGCACGAGCAACCCGGCCAACATCGTCCCGGCGCCCACCAGTGCCAACGCACCGACGCCGGGAGACGTGACCTCGAGCAGGAAAAGCACAAACGCCACCAGCAATAATCCCAGGCCCAACCAGTTGACGGGCAACTGGCCCAACCCGTAGAAAGCAATGCCCAGACAGATGACCCCGACGAATCCTGCCACCCAGCCGCCAGGGCTGCGCAACTCGATGAAAAGCGAGGTCATGCCCAGTGGCAGCAGAATGCTGATCAGGAGCGGGTTGGAGATGGCGTGCAGAACAGCCTCGATGGTGTTCATGTCGAAAGCGACCTGTTCAGCGCCCGCGGTCTGCAGCGTCCACTCTTCCCCACTCACCATCACCGTCAGGCCGTCCAGTTGGTTAAGCAACGCCGCCACATCAGGCGCCACGGCATCAATCAGCCCTACATTCAGCGCTTCGTTGGAGTTGACCGCGCGTGCATCCTCGATCATTTCCTCCGCCACGGCTACGGCTTCTTCTCCGCGGCGCTCCGCCAGACCGCGCACGGTGGCCTTCAAATCCTCGACCACTTTGCGGTACATCGTCTCGCCGATGTCCTGACCTTCGCCACCCACCGGCGACGCCGCACCCATGACCGTTTCTGGGGCCATACCTGAGGCGTGCGCCGCCAGCGTGACAATGCTACCGGCCGACGCTGCCTGGGCGCCCGGCGGCCCCACGTAGACAATCACCGGCACCTGCGCATTGCGGAACAGGCGCACTATGCCCTGCGTTATCTCAATGCCGCCGCCCGGCGTGTTGAGCACCACCACAGCGGGCACGCCCCGTTCTTCAGCCGCTTGCACACCCCGTTCCAGGTAGCTGGCCATCGCCGGCGTCACCGGACCTTCTGCGTTCAGAACCAGCACACGCGGCGCCGCCTGGAAGCTGGCCCCGAACGCGTGCAGAGGGACAGCCATCAGAGCAAGAAGCAAGAGCAAAGCGGGCCAGAGTCGCAGCACGCGAACCATCACTCTACTCTGGAATAATCGCCTTTTCCGGACCTTCATATACCTATCTTACCGCAAAACGAATGGCAAAGCTTATGTAAATGTTGGATATACCTTTCTGCCCTGCGGGCGCCTATGATGTATGATAAGGGATGCTGAAATGCAGGACAAGACAGATGAAAGCAGAGTTAACAGCGCCTTATCAGGCAAATCGTAACGGAATGAATTCTTCGCTCAGCCTCTATTTGCATATCCCTTTCTGCCGCCACCGCTGCGCCTATTGTGATTTCAACACTTACACTGGCCTGGCCGATTTGCAAAGCGTCTATGCCGCAGCGCTGGCCGGGGAAGTGCAGCAGGTTAGTGCCCTGGCTCGCGCCACAGGCGAGCCACGCCCCGCCGCGCACACCATTTTCTTCGGCGGGGGCACGCCGTCGCTCATGGCTGCTGAGGACATGGCCCACATCTTGCAAAGCGTGCGCGACCACTTCGACCTGGCCCCTGACGCCGAAATCACCATGGAAGCCAACCCCGGCACCGTCGATGCCGCCTATCTACAGCAGATCCGCGCCCTGGGCGTGAACCGCCTCAGTTTCGGCATGCAGAGCGCCAATCCCGGCGAGCTGTCCCTGCTGGAGCGAGAGCATGACCTGCAGACGGTGGTAGAGGCGATCCGGCTCAGCCGCGACGCCGGTTTTGACAACCTCAGCGTGGACCTTATCTACGGCCTCCCGGACCAATCGCTAGCATCGTGGGAGCACAGCTTGCGCGCAGCCCTGGAATTGGAAACGGAGCACCTGAGCCTTTACTGCCTGACCATTGAACCAGGTACGCCGATGCACCGCTGGCTGAACAACGGCCAGATTGCAGCGCCCGATCCCGATGTGGCCGCCGACCAGTACACACTGGCCTGTGAGCTGCTGGAAGATGCCGGCTGGGCGCATTACGAAATATCTAATTGGGCGCGCTCCTCTGGCTATGCATCGCAGCACAACCTGACCTACTGGCGCAATGGGCAATATCTGGGGCTTGGCGCCGGAGCACACGGGCATGCCGGCGGTTATCGCTATGAAGTCGTCAAACAGCCCCGTGTCTACATTCGCCGTTTGCAGCAAGGGCAGCCCACCCACTTCCCCCTCTCCACTGCCGTCAGAGACGCCCACCCCGTCTCCACCTCCGAGGCTATCTCAGACACCATCATGATGCAGCTACGCCTCCTGCAGGAAGGACTGGACCTGCAAGCCTTCGAACAGCGCTTCGGCCACAGCATCTACGACACCCACGGCCCAACGCTCAACCAGTTAATCGATTGGGATCTGCTACAGAAAAAAGAAAACCGCCTCTTACTGACGAGGCGGGGGTGGTTCCTGAGTAATCAGGTGTTTTATCGGTTATTGG
>CAZRTM010000015.1:0-12691 GCA_964602995.1 uncultured Ardenticatenaceae bacterium | reverse complement strand
CGCAGTTCTTCCCAATCTCCAATCAACCAATCTCCAATCTCTATTCTTATGCAGCCTGCGGCTCGCGGTTGGCGAGGGCCATCTCGGCCGCATGTAGGGTGTTCTTCATCAGCATAGCGATGGTCATGGGGCCGACGCCGCCAGGGACCGGGGTCAGCGCGCCCGCCACTTCTTTGGCAGAATCAAATTCCACGTCGCCAACCAGACGGTAGCCGCGCTTGGCTTCGGGGTCGTCCACGCGGTTGACGCCGACGTCGATGACTGTGGCGCCTGGCTTAATCATATCGCCTGTAATCATCTCAGGCCGTCCGATGGCGGCGATGAGAATGTCGGCGCGGCGGGTATGTTCCGCCAGGTCGCGCGTGCGGCTATGGCAAATGGTCACCGTCGCATTGGCCTTCTGCAGCAGCATGGCCACCGGCAGGCCGACGATGTTGCTGCGGCCCACGATAACGGCCTCAGCGCCGCTGGTTTCTACACCCGCCTCTTCCAACAGAACCATTACCCCGTAGGGGGTACAGGGAATAAATAGAGGGTCACGCCCCTTCATGGCCAGACGGCCGATGTTTACCGGGTGGAAACCGTCAACATCCTTGCCCAGGTCAATCTTGTTGAGCACCGCTTCTTCGTCGATGTGACCGGGCATGGGCAATTGCACCAAAATACCGTTGACTTCTGGATCGGCGTTAAGCTCTTCAACCAGCGATTCAACGTCTTCCTGAGAAGCGTCGGCGGGCAGCGTATGACCAATGGACCGGATGCCCAGCTCTTCGCACATCCGCTGCTTCATGCGCACATAGGTGTTAGAAGCTGGATCCTCGCCCACCAGCACGGTGGCCAGCCCGGGCGTGTAACCATACTCTTCCTTCAGCGCGGCGACCCGCTCCGCCACCTCGTCACGCACTTTCTTGGCAATTGCTTTGCCGTCGATCAACTCTGCTGTCATATTCTTGTATATCCTTCACTTACTCGGGTAAAAACTCTGTACCAAAGAACTTATCCAACCAAATTCCCAGGGCAGCGCCCAGGAAGAATGCGGTCATCGAGAAGTAAAAAGTGCCATACTCGGCAACCGTGGTGCCCAGCACAAAGCGCACCAGGCCAACCGTCACAACGGCGCCGACGGCCAATGAGATAACGATGACCAACAATCGTTTCGCCAACATATGTTTAGACCTCCGATAAAAATGATAGTGACCGACTACCCTGTGCGGTTGTCGCTATTGCTCTGAAGTACATCGCGTACCTGCCGCGTCAACTCTTCGGGGGAAATCGGTTTGGTCAAATATTTGTTTGCTCCCACCCGTAATCCTTTGTTAACGCTTTCCAGGTCGGTCTTGGCGCTGAGCATGATGACAGGCAAATCGGCTGTTGAGGCGTCGTCGCGTACTGCTTCACAAACTGAGAAACCATCAATTCCCGGCATCATGACATCCAGGATCATAACGTCAGGTAGGCTTTCTTTCAGTTTCTCCAGGGCATCAAAGCCATCTTCCGCTTCGACGACTTCAAAGCCCGCGCGAACCAGCATCAGGCGCAGAAGGGTGCGCGCCATAGGCTCATCGTCAACAACTAGAACAGACCAACTCAATGCGTCCTCTGCTTTATTAAGTCAACATGGTCCGAGGACTAATCCTCGGGCCAATTGTAAACATTTCTAATATTCAGGCAATGAGGCCCCGCCGTCACGTGCTCTCCGGCTCATTCTCAATGGGCAGGTCAAGCGCCATTCCCTCACGGCTGAGAATGGTGTTGGGGAACACCTCACGCGCCTGGCACAACATCTCGTTTTCCAGATAGTCATCTGTGGCGTCCGGCGAATAGTGATAGAGAGCCAGACACTTGACATTGGCGGCGCGGGCAGCCTGTGCGGCCTCCAACCAGCTACTGTGCCCCCACCCGGAGAACTGCTCGCGCCCCTCCACGGAAAAGTGCGAATCGTGAATCAGAAGGTCTGCATCCTGGGCCACCGTCAGCACTCCAGGCTCAATCCCATCATCAGGGTGCGTCGTATCCGTGCAATAGGCCAGAACCGCACGGTTATTCTCTATGCGGAAGCCCAGACTATCGCCTGGATGGTTGAGTGTCGCCGCGCGTACCGTCGTCTCATCACCGATGACCAGCACCTCATTGTCTTCTATTTCTTTGACGTGGAAATCCGCGGGCAACATTTTGTAATCAAAAGGGAGATAAGGCTCGATGATCTGGCGCGCCAGAATCTGCTCCAGGCGCTGCCCGACCCGCTTCTGCCCCACCACCACAAACCGGTTGTTGCGCTCGAACGCCGGTGCAAAGTAGGGGAAACCTTGGATATGATCCCAATGGGTGTGGCTGATAAGAAGCGTTCCCACAATCCGTCCGGGGTTATCTTTCATCAGCTTCTGGCCCAGGCGGCGAATGCCAGAGCCAGCGTCGATGATAATCAGGTGCTGATCAGAAGTGAAAACCGCAATGCAGGCCGTATTGCCCCCGGTCCTTAGCGTCTCTGGCCCGGGCACAGGAATGGTGCCCCGAACTCCCCAAAATTGCACACGCAAGTGCAACTTCCTCCTCTACTGGCTATTAATTGGACCGGACGTCGTCAACACGTCCTCGTTCATTCCACTCTCACACGGATCTACCGTCAGGCTCTATGGGATTTTGCTCATGCGCTTCCAGCACGCGCGTCACACTATCCATCAGCTCCTGGGGCGTAAACGGTTTGGTGATGTAATCATCCACGCGGGCAATGTGCAATCCCAAAACGCGGTCAATACTCTGCGCTTTGGCCGTAACGACGATGACCGGAATATGTCGTATCTCCTCTGTTGCCTTCATCTTCTGATATACTTCCCAGCCGTCCATCTCAGGCATCATTAAATCAAGCAGCACGAGGTCTGGTTGCAGCTCGGCGATCTTTTCTAACCCCTCTTTACCGCCAAGCGCGCCCACAACTTCGATATTCTGCCTGTTGAGAATCAGCCTCACCAGGTCGATCATTTCCTGTTCGTCTTCGATGCAAACGACTCTTCTCGCCCGTATATTCATGTCGTTCCTTCCATTGTCTAATGCGGGGTGGGAATGGTCGTCTCAGCCCGGCATATCTGCTTCCCCTGGCGGAATTAAGCTTATCACAAGCTAATAACCTTGTAAATATTGGTTCGCTATCCTGCCCCACAACCTCCTCAAAATTGACATTACCAGGCCGATTTGGCATAATTCACCTACGTTTTTGGCGCCGCCGGTGCGTGTGCCAACGTAACAATACAATATTATCACGAAAAGCCATGATGGAGACGAGTACGCTCTCCGGGCTGTCCACATAGCCAGCCCCTCTTTTCAGCGAGCCTGAGACGGTGTGAGTCAGGCAATAAGAGAGCCGAAGATCCCTCCGGAGTTGCCACCCGAACGGGGCGGTGAACAGTAATCAGTAAACAGTAAGTCGGAATACAAACTGAATACTGACCACTGAATACTGATTACCGACCACCAAGTAGGCCTGGCCGGATTCATCCCACGTTACCGGGAATGCGACGATAGCGGGTGCAGTTGCGCCGGTTGCCGTCGAGCGAGCGTCTGCCAGCAGCAAAGGCTGTGTGGCAGGAAGTAGGGTGGTACCGCGAAGCTTTGCGCCTTCGTCCCTTCGGGATGGAGGCGTTTTTGGTTTCTACGCCTGCTGCGGACCACGTTTAGAGCGAGTCGGAGGTTATATGACCGAGCTTCTGTATCAGACAGACAGTTACATCAAAGAATTCGATGCCACCGTGACGGCACAGGTAGATGGCGGCGTTGTGCTGGACCGCAGCGCCTTCTATCCCGGCGGTGGCGGACAGCCGGCTGATACAGGCACGCTGACCCTGGGCGACCAGAGCTGGCAGGTGACTAAAATAAAACGGGTGCAAGGCCAGCCGGTGCATTACCTGAGCGGCGACGACCTTCCCGAAGTCGGTTCCACCATCACAGGGCAGCTCGACTGGGAACGGCGCTACCAGTTGATGCGCACACACACGGCCCTGCACATCCTTTGTGGCGTCATCTTCCGCGATTATGGCGCTTCCGTCACCGGCGGCAATATGGAGCCGCTGAAAGGGCGCATGGACTTCGAATTCGAGACGATGCGCGCTGAGCTGGTAAGCGAAATCGAAGAAGCAGTGAACCGTGAAGTGCAGGCAGCGCGCCCCGTGAAGGTCCAGATTCTGCCGCGCGAAGAAGCGTTCCAGATACCGGACCTGATCCGTACTAAAATCAACCTGCTCCCTGAAGGCATAAAAGAAGTGCGCACGGTTGAGCTAGAAGGGCTGGACCTACAGGCCGACGGCGGCACACACGTTGCCAACACCAAAGAAGTAGGCCCCATGCGTATTGTGGACTACAAGAGCAAGGGGAAAATTAACAAGAGAATTTATCTAGAATTGGTCGAGTAGAGAGTGGAGAATTAGAGATCGGAGATTGGCCCATTCATTGTGGATGTGTAGGCACGGCAGAGGCGCCCGCCACGAACCAACAGCAAAATTCGTATAATTCGTGAAAATTCGTGGCAAAAACCCAATCTCTAATCTCCAATCTCCAACCCCATGCGCACGCTTATTCACGAACTTCCTTACGAAACGCCGCTTGCCGGTGGGCAGTACCGTTATGAGCGCAGTGGACAGCCTACTGGCGCGGTGGAAAGTTGGCGGCTGAGTGAGGCGGTGGATGGCTATCACTTTTTGCGCGTGGACCTGAATGCGCAGCAGGCGGCAAGCGGGGATAATTATCTCTACCATCTGGTGCTCGGGCCGCAGGGAACGCCGGAGCGGTTAAATTTCCGTTTTTTCAACCGGCGTCTGCAAATAAAGGGCCTCCTCCTTTTCGAGGGTGAACGCGTATCGCTGACGCGGCAGGTCAACGAGCAACGGTTCGAAGAAGAGACGGCGCTGGCGACGCCCTACCTCTTCTGGTTCCCGGCAAGCGCCGGATTGAGCCTGCTGGCGCAGGCGCAGCCCGGTTCGGAACAAAATGGGCTGAGCCTGAGCCGTGACGCTGATTTTGCCCTCTGGAGTGGGCCGGTGGCCGTCCGGCGTGACGCACCACAAAGCAGCGAAATCATGGGCCGCTCTCTCCCCACCCGGCCGTTACATTTAGAATGGGGAGAGGAAAAACGCACGATCTGGCTAGACGAATATAATTGGCCGGTACAGATGCAGAAAGGAAATTTATTCGCTAAGGAGACTCGGTATCTTCGCTATGGGAAATGAAAAGATGAAACGAGTGAATAAATGGGGCGTCTGGGCGTTACTGCTCTTTGCTGCCCTGTGGTTATCTTCCTGCTCCGTGTTGCAAGATCTGACCGGCTCCGCAAAAGAGGAAACACCGCAACCGCAAGAGCGCGCCACAGTCGTGGCGGAGCTGGATCAGGGTGAACAGCCCCTCCTCGTCTACCGGCGCAGCGGCGAAGAAGAAGGACAGGTGTTCGAGTGGCGCGTCTACCCGGATGGACGCGCCGCCTCCATTACCCCGGCCGGCGCAGGCGCTCCGCAGGTGAGCGAAGTGCAAGTCGGCGAGGAAGCAATTGACCAGTTATTCGATGACCTGGAAAACGCTGGTTTCTTCGAAGTAGCCGAGGCCCGGGAAGGAGAATGCTGCACCCAGAACAACTACGCTCTCACGGTGTGGCAGGACGGCGAAGCACAGTCGGTGACCGCAGATCAGATCACGCCGCAAATGTCCGCACCGCGCCTGGCCAGCATTAATTACATCGAGCGCTTTGTGTACCAGGAAATCACGACAAACGGCGAGCAGTAACCACGATTTACAAAGGGTAGAAAAATGAGTTTTAAAGACGTACCAAACAAGGTCGATTTCGTCCAGCTAGAGCAAGATGTTCTGCGTCTGTGGGACGAAACCGATGCTTTTAAGCAACTACAGCGCCTCCGCGCCCGGAGCGATAAGCATTGGAGCTTTCTCGACGGCCCCATCACGGCCAACAACCCCATGGGCGTTCATCACGCCTGGGGTCGCAGCTATAAGGACGTGTTCCAGCGCTTCAAGGCCATGCAGGGCTTCGACCAGCGCTGGCAGAACGGGTTCGATTGCCAGGGCCTGTGGGTCGAAGTGGAAGTTGAGAAAGAGCTGGGCTTTCAGAGTAAACGCGATATTGAGCAGTTCGGGCTGGCCGAGTTCGTCAAGCTGTGCAAGATGCGCGTGCTGAACTATGCCGCCGTGCAGACTGCTCAGTCGATGCGGCTTGGCTATTGGATGGAGTGGAACGACCCCGACGATTTGCGCCGCCTGAGCGCCCTGATGGAACAGGACCAATCGCAAGAAGTGACCTATGAGGGGCCTAAAGGCGCTACCACCGGCACCGTCGAAGAGGTCGTGGGCCGCCTGGGTCGCCCCGAAGTCGGTGGCTCCTACTTCACCTTCAGCGACGAAAATAATTACCAGATCTGGGGCTTCCTGCAGAAATGCCACGAAAAAGGCTGGCTCTATAAGGGCCGTGACGTCATGCCCTGGTGCGCACGCTGTGGCACTGGCATCAGCCAGCACGAAATCGTCACCGACGGCTACCACGAAGTGACGCATGAATCGATTTATCTACGCTTCCCCCTGCGCGGGCGCGAGCAAGAAGCGTTGCTGGTCTGGACCACCACCCCCTGGACGCTGACCAGCAACGTCGCCGCCGCCGTAGGGCCTGATCTGACCTATGTGAAAGTGAAGGCTGATGACGGCTGGACCTACTACGTGGCCGAAGAAGCGATGGCCGCGACGATGATCGGCGAATACGAAGTGGTGGACCGCCTCAAAGGGTCAGAGATGGTTGGCTGGGAGTACGAAGGGCCGTTCGACGAGCTGCCTGCGGCCCAGGAAGCGATGGCCGGCTACACTCATCGCGTCATTCCCTGGAAAGAGGTGGGCGCTGATGAGGGTACGGGCATCGTGCACATTGCGCCCGGCTGCGGCGCCGAGGACTTCCAGCTGAGCAAGGAGCACGACCTGCCGGTCATCGCGCCGCTGGACGAGAACGGCAACTATGTGGCCGGCTTCGACTGGCTGACAAAACGCGAAGTGCATAACGTAGCGCACGACATCTTCGACAATCTCCAGGAAAAGGGTCTCTACTACCGCAAGCAGCGCTACTCCCACCGTTACCCGCACTGCTGGCGCTGTGGGGAAGAGCTGGTCTACCGTCTGGTAGACGAGTGGTTCATCAGCATGGGCCCGCTCTACGACAAGCCGCGTGACCAGGTGACCGCAGAAGAAAAGGCCGCCAGCCTGCGCTACCAGATCATGGACGTGGTCGATGAAATCAACTGGGTGCCTGAGTTCGGCTATGACCGGGAGATGGACTGGCTGCGTAACATGCAAGACTGGATGATCAGCAAGAAACGGTACTGGGGTCTGGCGCTGCCCATCTGGGTCTGCGACGACGAAGAGTGTGGTCACTTCCACGTCGTCGGCAGCGATGACGAGCTTGAAGAGCGCGCCATCGAAGGCTGGGAGACGTTCAAAGGCCATACGCCCCACCGCCCCTACATCGACGCGGTCAAGATCGCCTGTCCTGAATGTGGCGGCAAGGCGACGCGCATCGCCGATGTAGGCAATCCCTGGCTGGATGCCGGCATCGTCGCCTTCAGCACCTTGCATTACCGCGATGAGCCTGAGTACTGGGAAAAGTGGTTCCCGGCCGATTTCATCACAGAAAGCTTCCCTGGCCAGTTCCGCAACTGGTTCTATAGCCTGCTGGCGCAAAGCACGGTTCTCACCAACCGCGCGCCCTTTAAGAACGTGCTGGGCTTCGCCACCCTGCTGGCCGAAGATGGGCGCGAGATGCACAAGTCGTGGGGCAACTCAATCGAGTTCAACGAGGCCGCCAACACAATGGGCGCGGACGTCATGCGCTGGCTCTACCTCTCGCACCGTCCGGAACAGAACCTGCTCTTCGGCTATAACCGGGGCGACGAAACTCGCCGCCGCTTCCTCATCCCGCTGTGGAACGTCTACAGCTTCTTCGTCACCTACGCCAATCTGGATGGCTGGGTGCCGGAGAATAGAGATCGGAGATTGGAGATTGGAGAATGGACCCAATCTCTGATCTCTAATCTCCAATCTCCTGATCCGGCCAATGCACAGTTGGATCAGTGGATCGTCGAGCGGCTCAACGAGACGATCCTGGAAGCCACAGAAGCAATGGAAGCGTTCACCAGCCACAAGGCTACAGCGGCGCTGGAGGCTTTTCTGGACGACGCTTCCAACTGGTATGTGCGCCGTTCGCGCCGCCGCTTCTGGAAGAGCGAGGCCGACAACGACAAGGCCGCCGCTTACGCCACGCTCTATCATGTGTTGGTCACCCTGGTGCGGCTGCTGGCGCCCTTCATCCCCTTCACCACCGAGGCCATGTACCAGAACCTGGTGCGCAATGTCACGCCGGAAGCGCCGCAGAGCGTACACCACACCTTCTGGCCCACAGCCGACGCCGGCGCGCTGGACCGTGAGCTGCTGGATAAGATGCGGCTGGCGATCACCGTTGCCAGCCTGGGCCGCGCCGCTCGCAGCACGGCCGATATCAAGTTGCGCCAGCCGCTGGCCAATGCTCGTGTCAACGTGGGCACCCAGCGCGAAAAGGAAGCTATCATTGAGCTGCGCGATGTGCTGGCTGAGGAGATCAACGTCAAGGAGATCGAGGTTGTCTCTGAAGTAGGCGAGCTGGTGAAGTACGTCATCCTGCCCAACAACCGCGTGCTAGGCCCTAAGTATCAGGCTGACTTCCCGCGCGTGCGCCAGGCGCTCCTGGCGCTGGATCCGGCCCAGGCAGCGACAACGTTGCAGGAAGAAGGCAAGCTCACCATCACCGTCGATGGGCGTGACATCACGCTGGATCAGGATGAAGTGTTGGTTCAGACCGAGTCTCGTGGCGGCCTGGCCGTTGCCAGTGACCGCGGCGTGACCGTCGCCGTCAACACCGAGCTGACGCCAGAGCTGGTGCAAGAAGGCTATGCCCGTGACCTGGTGCGCACCATCAACAACATGCGCAAAGAAGCAGGGCTGGAAATCGAAGACCGCGTTCACCTGCGCTACCAACCGCCCGCCAATCAGGACGTGGCGGCTGCTTTGCAGAGGTTCGGCGACTACATCAGCCAGGAAACATTGGCCCTGTCACTGGAAGCGCTGGAAGATGGCAGCAAACCGTCGTTTGACAGCTATCAGGAAACCGTCAACGTGGGAGACGCCGATTTCACTATCGCCCTAACCCGAGCAGAGTAAATGACGGGGGCTTTTGCGTTTGGCCTTCGGCGGGTACAATCTGCTGGGGTAACACCAGGAGGCGCCCATGTATCGCTACGGCTTACTGCTGGCACTGGTCATTTTGGCCACAACAGCATTGGTTTCAGCACAGGAAGGACAGCCACCGGCTGATGCCGGAATAGAGGCCGAACCCATCCCCATTCTCGAAAAGGGGCCTATTGACGCGCCGCTCTTTGGGCCCCTTATCGGTGTTTGGGAGGTTGAGGTTGAAGCGCAGCGGATCGCTGCGCCGAATCCGACGCTTACCCAGGATCACGCCGCTGATCTGTGCGCCGATGCTCAACCGCTGTCGCTGACAACCGGCGCCGCCGGGGACGAGAGCACGGTCAATAATATGACCGAAGGCGCCAACGATCCCATCCTGTCCTGTATGAATGGCTCTCCCCGTAGCCCGCGCGGTTTCCGCACGGTCTGGTACAAGTTTGTTGCACCCGTCAGTGGGCACCTGCAACTGGCAACGGGCTTCAACCCCAGCAATTTCCAGGACAGTTACGACACAGTTCTGGCTCTCTATCGCAGTGCGGATGGCACCTGCGGCTCGCTGACTCAACTGGCCTGTGACGATGACACTTCTGGCTACCTCTCGGAGCTGTCCTATTTCGTCATTGAAGGCGTCACCTATTACATCGAAGTGGCCGACTGGCATCTGGCGGCGGAGGGGCCAGCTACGTTGCGGCTCTCTGTGGTGCTGGAGGAGGGAGATACGTATTGGGAAACAGACGGCAATGCCGGGATGTTGTGGGACGACGAACGTAGCCGTCATGCGGTCGTCAGCGATGGGCGTTACATCTACGTCATTGGCGGAGAAAGAGATATTGCACAATTTCCCGATAGAGATTCCATGTTGCAGCGGTTCGATCCTTTTGCGGGTACCTGGCAACAAGGGCTAGACACGATACCGTCAGAGGAGTATGCCTACTCTCGCACCTCCGCCGCTTATTTGAATGGATATATCTACCTACCTTCTGGCTACATCGGGCATAATTCCATATACGGCGACACCCATTGGACCTATGACATTGCTAATGACAACTGGTTTGCCAGCAGGCGCGTTCCCTGGGAAACCGTGTCGCCCACCGGGGCAGCCTATGCCTGGCACGAGGCAGTAGCGGTACCCGCCCTGAACGGTTACTTTGTCACCGGTGGTTTACTATCTGGTAATGCTGATCCAACCCCTAACCCACCACCCCACCCCGTGGCAACCGATAACCTTCTCTTTTACACACCCGGCATTAATGGTGATGGGCTATGGACGCAGCTAGCCCCTATGTCACAATCTCGTTACGCCCATGTTGCAGCCTATCTAAGGCCCTCACCCAACAGCCACCATGTCTGCGTGGCAGGAGGCCTTACTGCCTATGAGCCAGATCCAGCTTACGCCAGCGTTCTGGCCAGTGCGGAGTGCTACAGCACGGCCACAGGCTGGTACCCAATCGCTCCCTTAAACTTCCCCCGCTTCAGCGCCGGAAGCGCCGTGGGGCCTGATGGGCGCTGGTACGTGTTTGGCGGTTTTAACAGTTCACTGGTGGGCGTTCCCCACACCGAAGTATACGACCCGGTGCGCAATCGCTGGGACGTCCTGGACTCGCGCTACAGTTTGCGCGAACCGACACGTGGCTGGCCACGCGGCGTCTTTATTGGCGAGACGCTCTGGGTGTTTGGCGGCGAGACCGTAACACCAACAGGTAATAAAGTTGTTCCTCTGGTGCAGAAACTGGAACTGCCCGGCGGTGATATGTGGATGCCGATCATGCACGGCGCTCAAATCTCGGCCGTCGAGCCAAATGACACCTTTGCTCTGGCGCGCCCCATTGGCCTCTTCCAGACGGTGGAAGGCGATTTCTCCACGGAAGATGATTTCTTCGATTTCTACCGCTTCCAGGTAACAGAGCCGGTGCCACATACCGTGCACCTCACGGACATACCTGCAGAGCGGAATTATGATCTCTATGTTTACAACGCAAATAAATTCAGGGTCGGTAAAAGCACCAACATTGGCAACCTGGACGAACATGCCACCACCTACGCGCTGACACCAGGGACCTACTACGCTATGGTCCTGCGTTCGTTCGGCGCACCTACTACCGATACCTATAAGATTTCAGTCACTCACGAATGAGCAACCAAACACTGCGCATACTGCACTTCGCCGACGCCCATATTGATATCGCCAACTACGGTCGCCACGACCCTGAAACCGGCCTGCCGGTACGCGTCGTGGACTTTCTAAAGGCGCTGGACCAGATTGTGGACCGTGCCATCGCCGAGCCTGTCGATCTGGTCCTCTTTGCCGGGGACGCCTACAAGGATCGCAACCCACAGCCCACCTTCCAGCGCGAGTGGGGCAAACGTATGATTCGCCTTTCGCAGGCCAAAATCCCCACCGTGCTGCTGGTAGGCAACCACGACAACGCCCCCGCCAGCGGCCGCGCCCACACCCTGCAAGAGTACGGTACTCTGCTCATCCCCCATCTGCACGTCGCAGACAGGTTAGAGCTGCTGGGTCCAGAGCGGCTGGACCTCCCGGTGCAGATTGTTACGATTCCCTGGATCGCGCGTAACGCCTTTATGAGCCGCAAGGAAACAGCAGGGCTTTCCTCCGACGAGATTTTGATGAAGCTTGAAGAGAGAGTGGCCGACGGTGTGGCCTCGTTGATAGAAAAGGCCGATCCTGGTCTACCTCTCATTCTGCTGGCCCATGCCAACGTGCAGGGAGCACGTTACGGCAGCGAACGCTCTGTGATGCTGGGCCAGGAGCTGGTGCTCAGCCGTGCGCTGGCCGCCGACAAGCGGTGGGATTACGTGGCGTTGGGGCATATTCACAAACACCAGAACCTTAACGACGACCGCCACCCGCCCATTGTCTATCCCGGCTCCATTGAGCGCATCGACTTTGGCGAAGTCAAAGAGGAAAAGGGGTTTGTCCTGGCCAACGTCAGCCCTGGCAAGAGCAGTTGGGAGTTCATTAAACTGCAGACGCGCCAGTTCATCGACCTCAATATTGAAACGACCGATCCCGACACCTTCATGGAAGACGTGATGCGCCAGTTGCCTGATAAGGAGCGGGTGCGCGATGCCATCTGCCGCGTACGCCTCACCTACCCCCGCGACTGGGAGCCGCTATTTGACGAAGCGGCCATTCTCGACTATTTTGCAGAAGCGTTGAGCATCCAGGTGCAAAAGCACCGCCAGGTGAGCAAGCGCGTGCGGCTCGGCGACACAGCCGGGGTAGAAACCCTCCCACCAGAAGAGCTGCTGGCAACCTACTGGAAAACAATCGGCCTCGAAGAAGAAGAAGCCGCTGCTCTGCAAGAGCTGGCGAAAGAAGTGTTGAGTAATGTGGAGATTGGAGATTAGAGATTAGAGATTAGAGATTAGAGATTGGAGAATTAGAGATTGGAGATCTGTCCTTAGAATCCAGTTCCCA
>CAZRTM010000014.1:48987-52456 GCA_964602995.1 uncultured Ardenticatenaceae bacterium | reverse complement strand
CTTAGTCAGTGGCATTTGTCTATTCTCTGAGCATCTCAATACATTTATAATACCAAGTGAAAATTGTTGCCTGGCCCCTTCCCTGGCGCAGGTAATCCAAAATAGTATAGGCGTTGAGGCGGCTACTGTTTGAGAGCTACAAATGGGGACAATAACTTGGCTGTACACCTTTACCTCTCGCTGATTCCTAAGGCCCTGATTAGCCCCTTACTTTCACGGGGAGCTCTTGAAACCTTCTATACTGTGGGCACTGTGGACGCAACCAGGAAACAGCACGGTGCGGCCATATTCATTGAGCTTGATCCTTCTTTCTGGAGCAATATCTGATACAAGTCTCGTACTTTACCAGGCCGAGTTGCAAAGCGACCGGCCTGTTTTTTTTGTTCAATTAGGAGGAGATAAGGTATGAGTACGCTAGGTTTAACGACGTTTGAAACCATTGCCATCTGGTCCGTCCTGGGGGTGGCCATCCTCGGTCTCCTCTATGCCCTGTTCTTGCGCCAGCAAATTCTGCGCGAAGACAAAGGTACAGAGGAGATGCAGTTGGTCTGGGAAGCCATTCGCCAGGGCGCTGACGCCTATTTGGGGCGTCAGTTCCGCTCCATCCTACCCTTCATTTTGCTGCTTACCGTGGCGCTCTTCCTCAGCGTCTACATTGTCCCCCCCAGCGCAGAAGCATTGGAGCGTTTTGCAACCTATGATGAGGGCACAATCCGCATCATCGTAGGTTTAGGACGCGCCATTGCCTTTGTCATGGGCGCAGGGTTCTCCCTCATGGTCGGGCAAATTGGTATGCGCATGGCGGTCCAGGGCAATGTGCGCGTAGCAGCAGCCGCCCGCCACAGCTTTAGAGACGCCCTGCGCATCGCCTACCGGGCCGGCACCATCACCGGCATGTTAACCGACGGCCTGGGCCTGTTGGGCGGAACTATCATCTTCATTGTCTTCGCCATCGCCGCGCCAGACGCCCTGCTCGGCTTCGGCTTCGGCGGCACCCTGCTGGCGCTCTTTATGCGCGTGGGCGGCGGCATCTTCACCAAGGCCGCCGACGTGGGCGCCGACCTGGTGGGCAAGGTGGAGGAGGATATGCCCGAGGATGATCCGCGCAACGCCGCTGTCATCGCCGACCTGGTTGGAGACAATGTCGGCGACTGCGCCGGCATGGCTGCCGACATCTTTGAATCGTATGAGGTAACCATCGTCTCTGGTCTGATCCTGGGCATCGCCCTCTACGCCATCACCGGCCATCGCGAGTGGATTCTGTTCCCTCTCCTGGTGCGCGGCATTGGTGTTCTGGCCTCCATGATCGGCACCTATCTGGTGAAGGGCCAATCAGATGAAGGCGGAGATGCTATGCAGGCCATCTTCCGCGGCTTCCTGACCTCTGCAGCCATCTCCATCTTCACCTTCGGCATCATCTCTCTATTCTATATGCGCGACGTACCGGGCGGTTGGTGGCGTCCGTTCCTATCAGCCACGGCGGGCGTCATTCTGGCCATTCTCATCGACCGCATCACTGACTACTTCACCGGCACCCACAGTGCGCCGGTGCAGGAGATTAAGAAGAGTACCGAGGGCGGCCCGGCCACGACGATTCTAACCGGGCTTGGGGTAGGCTATGAATCCAGTGTCTGGTCTGTAGTGGTCATCGCCCTGACCATCGGCGCCGCCATTCTGCTTTACAGCGGTGTCCCTGTGCAGGAATTTGTGGACTCCGGCCTGGTAGGCTCGGCCGGAACTGCCCGCATCACTTTCATTCTCTACAGCGTGGCTATGACCGGCATCGGCATGCTCACGCTGACCGGCAATAACGTGGCCATGGACTCCTTTGGCCCCATTGCCGACAACGCCAATGGTATCGGCGAAATGGCCGGGCTTGACGAGAACGCCCGCCGCATCATGGCCGATCTGGACGCTGTAGGAAACACCACCAAGGCCATCACCAAAGGTATCGCCATCGGCTCAGCCGTCATCGCCGCCGTCTCCCTCTTTGGCGCTTACATTACCGATGTGGGCAAGATAGATCCTGATGCGCTGGCCTCTGGCATCAGGGTCTCGGAGCCGCTGGTCTTCATCGGACTACTCCTCGGCGGGGCGCTACCCTGGCTCTTCTCCTCCCTTGCCATCAAAGCCGTCAGCCGTGCCGCCGGGCAAATGGTGGACGAAGTGCGCCGCCAGTTCCGCATTCCGGGCGTCCGCGAAGGAACGACACGGCCCGACTACCGGCGAGCGGTCACCATCTCGACCATCGCTGCCCAGCGCGACCTGGTCAATCTGGCCATCATCGCTGTGGTCTCACCCATCGTGATTGGGCTGCTCCTGCACGTCGAGGCGCTTGGCGGCTTCCAGGCTGGCATCATCCTCTCAGGCCAATTGCTGGCTGTCTTCATGGCCAACACCGGCGGCGCCTGGGACAATGCCAAGAAGATTATCGAAGATGAACCGGTTAATCTGCTGGAGAATACCGGCAAAGGGTCAGAACGGCATAAGGCCAGTGTGGTCGGTGATACAGTCGGCGATCCGCTTAAAGACACAGCAGGGCCGGCCCTTAATCCGATGATTAAAGTGGTGAACATCGTCAGCCTGATCATCGCCCCCATCATTGTGCAATATCAGCAGGTGACCCTCACCACCGCCCTGGTTATTGTTTTGTTGGTAGTGCTCCTGGGTTGGGCCATCGTCCGCTCCAAACGGGAATCAGAGCCGCTGGAGGAACCGGCGACCATTCCAGCTGCAGCCGACTAGCAACGCGCCCCCAGCACGCATAACGCCTGGAACAAAAAAGCCCCCTCGCGGTGAGGGGGCTTTTCAATAACATTAGTCAACATTAGTCAGCCAGTGTAGAAAGGTCACCCAACTCTTCGCCGGAGTAACGAGCGCGCAAGACGCGGCGCATGATCTTACCCGAACGTGTCTTAGGCAGATTGTCCACGAATTCGATAGAAGCCGGCTTGGCAATCGGCCCCATGTCGTGGCCTACATGATCCCTAAGCTCCGCCTCCAGCT
Organism: uncultured Ardenticatenaceae bacterium; assembly: GCA_964602995.1. Lineage (GTDB taxonomy): Bacteria > Chloroflexota > Anaerolineae > Promineifilales > Promineifilaceae > JAAYYY01. The sequence continues at coordinate 49,450 of CAZRTM010000014.1, read as the reverse complement.
TCTCGCTACCGTCGTACCCCTGGCGCAGAATGCAGAAAGCGCGGATGACGTTGCCCTTCAACTGGTCGGGGACGCCAATCACCGCCGCCTCAGCCACAGCCGGGTGGCTGACGAGGGCGCTCTCCACCTCAGCAGTACCAAGACGGTACCCGGAGACCTTAATCACGTCGTCAATACGGCCAATGACCCAGATATAACCATCTTCGTCCTTACGTGCACTATCCCCCGGTAGATACCAGCCCTGATCCGCGTAACGGCCCCAGTACTGTTCCACATAGCGATCGGGGTCACCATAGATCGTGCGCAACATCGCCGGCCACGGATTTTTGATCACCAGGTAACCCTCTTCATTGGTCGGCACGCTATTGCCGTCTTCATCAACAACGTCCACCTCCACTCCCGGGAAAGGCAAGGTGGCCGAACCAGGCTTCAATGGCATGCTGGGCAACGGCGTAATCATGAA
>CAZRTM010000014.1:28568-48887 GCA_964602995.1 uncultured Ardenticatenaceae bacterium | reverse complement strand
GCACCTTCATACATGAAACTGGTCGCACCCAAAACTAGGGGCGCATAGACAATGTAGCTGTGGCCCGTAATCCAGCCCGGATCTGCTGCACACCACCAGGTGTCATGGGGCTTGATATCAAACACCCACTTCAACGTGATCGCAGTGCCTACCATATAGCCGCCGTGGGTATGCAGAATCGCCTTGGGCTTACCCGTCGTGCCTGAGGTATAGAGGATGAACAGCGGATCTTCGGCGTCCATCACTTCCGTGTCGGCGTTGGGGTCTGCAATCGGCTGCGCCATCAGGTCGTGATACCAGTAATCGCGCCCCGGGACCATTTCCACATCGTGCCCTGTGCGCTTTACCGTAATCACCGACTGGATGGTGCCTGCGCGGTCCAGCGCCTCGTTGGCGATCTCCTTCAGCTCAATGATTTTGCCGCGCAGCCAGGCGCCGTCACAGGTGATGAGCATCTTCGATTGGCTGTCTTCTATGCGGCCTAGCAGCGCCTCGGTCGAGAAGCCACCGTAAACGACAGAGTGCATGGCGCCAATCTTGGCACAGGCCAGCATAGCGATCATCAGCTCGGGAATGCGCCCCATATAAATCGTGACACGATCACCCTTGCTGATGCCCATTGAGCGCATCACGCTGGCGAACTTGCAAACCTCATGATTGAGCATCTGGTAAGTGTAGACGCGAGAATCGCCCTGCTCACCCTCAAAGATGAGCGCGGCCTTATTCCGCGTGGGGGTGTGCATATGCCGGTCCAGCGCATTGTGCACAATGTTGACTTTGGCGCCTACAAACCACTTGTAGAATGGGGCGTTTTCGTCGTCCAGCACTTTCTCCCACGGCTCATACCATTCAAAATTCTCAGCCGCGAGCCTGCCCCAAAACTCTTCCAGGTTCTCTTCTGCTTCCTTCCGCACCTTTTCATAGTCCGGAACATAAGCGGACTCAACAACTTCCGGCGGCGGATAATAGACGTCGCCGTGCAGGTTCTTCTCCCTGCTGACCTCCGGTGTGAAGACTTTTTCGACCATCAGAACCTCCTTACAATGGCTTTCGCTGAGCGTAAATCGCGTCTTACCCCCGCCGCGGCAGAAGGATCAAATTGTGGGCCATCTGTCCAGGAGAGAAGACGTGTATAACGAACATTTGCAGGAAGAATATGACTGGATAAGCAGTTACCTACCTCCGGCAACTTGACACCCCCTATTATATTAGATAGATTAATTATGCCAAAAGTGCCCGAACGAACACACCAACTCCTTATGCAGTTTATTCACAGCAGGGACAGAGCGGTTCCTGGTTGGTCTCCTCCCAAATAGGTTACTCAATACCTTGAGCGGGAACAGGGCGGCCTCAAAGCTGGTGTGATCCGCCAAATCATCACCAGAAGAATAATCCAAGTTTCGTCCAGTCGTCGTGTGGTTATTCTATGATGTTCGCTGACTGAACAGATCGATTTAATACTACCCAGGAGGTTGGAGTTGTTCAGCAAGCCATTGCCCCTACCATTTATCCACTTCAGTGCAGGAGAATAATTGTGAAACTTGAAGGGACTTACAAATTCAACGCTTCTCCCGAACAAGTTTGGGAAGCATTTATGGATCCAGAAGTACTTGCCAAGACCATGCCCGGTTGCGAGACGTTGGAGAGCACCGGTGAGAACCAATATAAGGGCCGTATGCGTATGCGCGTAGGCCCCGTGCAGGGCATCTTTGAAGGAAAGGTAACGTTAACCAACCTCGAAGAACCAGAAAGTTACAACATGGAAGTCAGCGGCCGGGGGCCTTCCGGTTTCATGGACGGCGAAGGCTCCGTTCGTCTTGAAGAGACTGAAGATGGCTGCATCATGCATTATACAGGCACAGCCCAGGTGGGCGGGCGCCTGGCCCAGGTTGGCCAACGGCTGATGGACAGCTCTGCGCGGGCGATCATCAAGCAGAGTCTGGACAACCTGGCGCAACAAATTGCGGCGCGCGAAGAAGCCGCTTCTGCCAATGGCGAAACGGCCACAGCGACGCCGCCACCAGCTCCAGAAGCCCCTTCTCAGACACAGTTCGCCCTTGGCGTCGCTCGCGAGATGGTGAGCGAATATATCCCCGCTGACCAGCAGGGCCGGCTGCTACGTAGCGGCGCCATGCTCCTCATTTCATACCTGATCCTTCGCATCCTGGCCGGATGGTGGACAGATATGCTAGCTCGCAAAATTGCGGCACAACTCAAAGAACAGGGAGGTGAATAGCGACAGCACAACAACCGAATTAAGCAGCTTGTTTTAGGCGTGTTCCAGGCGTGTTCCAGATTGGCGTAATTGTATGTCGAGAAAATAGGAGCGTATGCTATGGAAGTAACAATGACGGTGAACGGCAAGACGGTCACCAAGGATGTCGAGCCCCGTCTACTATTGGTCCACTTTCTCCGTGATACCCTGGGTCTGACAGGTACCAACGTCGGGTGTGACACCAGCCAGTGCGGCGCCTGTACCGTCCATCTGGATGGTGAAGCAGTCAAGTCGTGCACGGTGCTCGCCGTGCAGGCCGACGGTTCTGACGTGACTACTATCGAAGGACTGGCCCAGAATGGAGAGCTGCACCCGATGCAGCAGGCATTCTGGGAGCATCATGGTCTACAGTGCGGCTATTGTACACCGGGCATGATTATGGCGGCTGTCAAGCTTGTCGAAAACAGTCAGGAGCTGAGCGAGAAGGAAATTCGCGAAGGCCTTGAAGGCAATATTTGTCGCTGTACTGGCTATCAGAACATCGTAACTGCCGTTCAGTCCGCCGCAAATCAGATGGCGGCAGGAGGTGACTAATGGCTAACTATGTTGGAAAGGCTGTCAAGCGGGTCGAGGATCCAAGGCTGATCACCGGCCAGGCCAAGTATCTCGAAGACATTCAGTTACCAGGCATGCTGTACGCCGCCGTCTTGCGTAGCCCCTACGCTCACGCTCGCATCAACAGCATCAACACCGAACAGGCCGAGCAGGCGCCCGGAGTCGTTGCTGTCTATACGGGTCAAGATTTTGCCGACCTTAATCCCTTACCCTGTGCCTGGCAGGCGGGTGGTGTAGACAACAATGTCAATACACCGCGTGTGCTGGCAATTGACAAAGTCACATTCACCGGGGCTGGCGTTGCCGTCGTCGTCGCCGAGGACCGCTATGCTGCCGAAGATGCGCTGTCGCTCATCGAGGTCGATTATGAACCACTGGACGCTATCATCGATGCCGAAAGAGCCACCCAGGAAGGCGCCCCTCAGATTCATGAGAATGCCCCCAACAACATCTGTATGGAGTGGTCCTGTGGAGACAAAGACGCTGCCGAAGCGGGCCTGAACGAGGCCGACGTGGTGGTTGAAGAGCGCCTCGTCAACCAGCGCCTCATCCCCAACTCCATCGAACCACGCGGCGCCATTGCCCAGTATAATCCGGGAACAGACGAGTATACCGTCTGGATGACATCTCAGGCGCCGCACGTCATGCGCCTGTTGATGACAGCCTTTGTCTTCGGCATTCCCGAAAACAAAATGCGCGTCATCTCGCCACAGATTGGCGGCGGTTTCGGCAGCAAGATCTTCCTCTATCCCGAGTACTGTCTGGTAACAGCCATCTCCAAGAAATTGAACGGCGCACCAGTCAAGTGGATGGAGACGCGCTCTGAGAACTATCATGCCACCACACATGGGCGCGACCACATCACGCGCATTCGCGTGGGCGCTCGCCGCGACGGCACCATCACAGGGCTGGAAGTGAACACCTACGCCAATCTCGGCGGCGTTCTTTCCACCATTGCCCCCGGCATTCCCACCACCCTTTATGGCCGCATGATCTCCGGCGCCTACAAATTCCCCAACCTCTACTGCCACGTCTACGGCGTTTACACCAACACCGGCATGGTTGATGCCTATCGTGGCGCCGGCCGTCCCGAGGCCACTTATCTGGTTGAACGGGCCGTCGATCTCGTGGCCCGCGAGCTGGATATGGATCCGGTTGAAGTTCGCCGCAAGAACTTCATCCAGCCCGAGATGTTCCCCTATGAGCCGGCCAGCAACGTACTCAACGGATTGGCCTATGACAGCGGCGACTATAACGCAGCTCTGGACCGCGCCCTGGAAATGGTTGGCTACGAAGAGTTCCGCCGCGAACAAGAAGAAGCGCGCCAGAACGGCCGCTATCTGGGGCTTGGCCTCTCCACCTATGTCGAAATGTGCGGCGTGGCTCCATCGTCATGGATTGGGCTTCCCGGTGAAGGCTGGGGCGCCGGCCTTTGGGAAAGCGCCAACGTGCGCGTGCACCTCACCGGCAAGGTCGTGGTAACCAGCGGCTCGCAAAACCACGGCCAGGGCCATGAAACGACAATGGCTCAGGTAGTCGCCGACGAGTTGGGCGTACCGCTCGAAGACGTTATCGTCCAGCACAGCGACACCCAGGGCACGCCATTTGGCTATGGCAGCTACGGCAGCCGTACCGCGTCCGTTGGCACGGTGGCCATTCATAACAGCGTGCAGAGGATTAAGGAAAAGGCCAAACGAATTGGGGCCCACATGCTGGAGGCCGCCCCCGAAGACGTCGTCTACGAGGACGGCAAGATCTTCGTTAAGGGTGCACCTGATCAGGCCAAGACGATCCAGGAAGTTGCCGGCGCTGCGGCGCTGGGCTATGACCTGCCCCCCGGCGACGAGCCATTCCTCGACGACACCTCATACTACGATCCACCGAACTGCACCTTCCCCTTCGGCACCCACATCTGCGTCGTGGAAGTAGACGCTGAAACCGGTGAGGTTGAGGTCAAGCGCTATGTCGCCGTTGACGACGTTGGCAAGGTGATCAACCCCATGATCGTCGATGGCCAGGTGCACGGCGGCATTGCCCAGGGCATCGGCCAGGCCATCTGGGAGACCGCTGTCTACTCTGACAACGGCCAGTTGGTCAGCGGCAGTATGTTGGACTATGCCCTGCCGCGCGCTGACAACTTCCCCATGTTCGAAGTGGACCGTACTGAAACACCCTCGCCGGTCAACCCCCTGGGCGTGAAGGGTGCTGGTGAAACGGGCACGATTGCCTCGACGCCTGCTGTAGTCAACGCCGTAATCGACGCCCTGGCGCCGTTCGGCATCCGGCATCTCGACATGCCCCTCACCCCAGAACGGGTCTACAACGCGATACAGGGAGCAGGCTCCAATGGAGGAGGTGACTGATGTATCCGCCAAAATTTGACTATCATCGCGCAAATTCTGTATCCGAAGCGGTTTCGCTGCTGAGCCAAAACGGCGAGGCCAAGGTTATTGCCGGTGGGCACAGCCTCCTGCCTGTCATGAAGCTGCGCCTCTCCGATCCCGGCGTATTGGTTGATATCGGGCGCATCCCCGAGCTGAAGGGGATCACAGAAACTGGCCAGGGCTTCCGCATCGGTGCTCTCACGCCCCACGCGGCTGTCGCTGCCGATAACCGCCTGCCCCACGTCCTCACCGATGCGGCCGGCCTGATCGGCGATCCTCAGGTGCGTAACCGGGGCACAGTCGGCGGCAACCTGGCCCACGCTGACCCGGCCTCCGACCTGCCCGCGGTCTTCACTGCGCTCGGCGCTACCTTCAACCTGGAAGGGCCAAATGGCCAGCGACAGGTTTCCGCTGAAGAGTTCTTCATTGACCTCTTCATGACCGACCTGCAGCAGAGTGAAATTTTGACCTCGGTCGATGTCCCGGCACAGGGCGCCGGAACGGTCTCAGCCTATGCCAAGCTGTCCAATGCTGCGACGCGCTACGCCTTGCTGGGGGCTGCCGTCGTCCTGACCATGGACGGCGGGACCTGCAGCTCAGCCCGCGTCGCCGTCGGTAGCCTGACGCCCAAACCCGTGCGGCTCCCATCTGTGGAAGCGGCGCTTGTAGGCAGCAGCGCCGACGAACAATCGCTTGCCGCGGCTGCTGCCAACGCCGGCAACGATTTGGGCGACAACCTGATCGGAGATATCCATGCCAGCGCTGAGTACCGGCGCAAGATAGCTCCGGTCTATGTCAAACGGGCGCTGATGAAAGCAGTATCCCGGGCGGGCTAACTTCACAATAGCCAACCCAGGCCAGTAGAAGCGGGCCGGCCGGCAAGCGCGATGCTATGCATGGCGTGCCGGCCCGCTTTTGCTTTTGATCCATTGCCATCGCCGGCAACACGCTGTATCCTCACAGCACATAGAACCTGAGCTGATAGGCGTCTCACACGGAACAACGAAAAGAAGTATGGATATCAAGATTGACGTCGATGGTATGGTTGACTTTCTCACCGCTCTCCTTGAGATACCAAGCCCCACCGGAGACACAGAAGCGGCAATTCAGTACGTCCAGGATGCTTTCGCCCACTTTCCCTTCGAAATGGTTGTCAGCCCCAAAGGATTTCTCGCCGGCACCTGGGAGGGCAACCACGCTACAGCTCCCAGGGCGCTGACCGCGCACGTCGATACGCTTGGGGCCATGGTGCGCGAAATTAAGGACAACGGCCGGCTGCGCCTGACCCAACTTGGCGGCTGGATCTGGAACTCAGTCGAAGGCGAGGGAGTGACCATCTTTGCTTCTAATGGCCAACGCTACCGGGGCGCCATCCTGCCCAGATCGGCCTCGATTCACGCCCACACAAGCGATGAAAGTTATGAGAAGCGCAGTGACAAAAATATGGAAGTGCGCATCGACGCCCGCACCAGCTCCAAAAAAGAGACCAGAGAGCTGGGCATTGCCGTCGGCGACATCGTCGCCTTCGACCCTCGTGTGGAAGTGAGCGAGAGCGGCTTCATTCGCTCGCGCCACCTTGACGACAAAGCCGGCGTGGCTACCATCTACGGCGCCCTCTCTGCACTAACTGCCGCCGGGAAGGCGCCGGAGCAAAATACGACCATTCACATCAGCAATTATGAGGAAGTAGGGCATGGCGCTGCCGTTGGGTTCCCTGCTGACCTGCAGGAGTTGCTGACCGTCGATATGGCCGTCGTTGCGCCGCAGCAGACCTCCGATGAATTCACTGTTACCATCTGCGCCAAAGACGCCGCCGGCCCTTACCATCTGGGCATGCGCCGTCGCCTGGAACGGCTGGCGCAGGAGGCAGGAGTCGCCTATACCACTGACATCTATCCCTATTACGGTTCCGACGGTGAATCATACTGGCGTGCGGGTGGCAACGTCGCCGTGGGCCTCATCGGACCCGGTGTGGACGCCTCGCACCATTACGAACGGACGCACCGCGACGCGCTGGAAAACACAGCGAAATTGCTGGCTGCTTACCTGCTGAGCTGATCCTGAAGCAGCCAGCAGAAGGCGAGAAGACAAAACGAGATGAAATTCGGACCTGTAGCCCTGAATCAGGCAGAAGGCAAGATTCTCGGTCACAATGTGACCGGACCAGACGGCCGGCGGCTCTTCCGCAAAGGCAAGTCGCTGACCGCCGAAGATGTGGAACAACTGAAACAACTGGGCCGGCGCACAGTGTACGTGGCCGAGCTTGAAGCAGACGACGTAGACGAAAATGAGGCCGCCGAACGCATTGGACGTGCCCTGCAAGGGCGGGAGCTGCGCCTCTCCGGTCCATCTACCGGCCGCACCAACCTCTACGCCACCGCGTTAGGCATCGTACGCGTTGACGTCGACAGGCTCCTGGAACTGAATCGCTGCCCGGGCCTCACATTCGCCACCTTACGCAACAACACGGTGGTCGTCGAGGGTAAAATGGTGGGCACACTCAAAGTCTTACCTTATGCCATTCCCGAAGCAACGGTGGCCGAAGCGGTCCGGATCAGCTGCGAGCCAGAGCAACTCCTCCACATTGACCCGCTTCCAAAACGCAAAGTGGCCCTGATCCTTTCTGGCTCCCCTTCTTCCAGAGAACGGGTGGTGCGCAGCTTCGAAAGCGCACTGGGGCAACGGCTCTCTGCCCTCGGCTCCGAACTGGCCGCCGTCGATTTCGTGCCGCTTGATGAGGAGGAGGACGAAAGAACCCTTTCAGACTGTATTCGCGGGGAAGTGGCGCAAGGCGCCGAGCTGATCATTCTGGCCGGCGAGACGGCCATCATGGACCGTTACGACATTGCTCCCCGCGCCGTGGAGCGCGCCGGTGGTGAAGTGACCATCTTCGGCGCACCAGTCGATCCAGGTAATTTGCTCATGCTGGCCTACGTCGATAGCGTTCCCGTTCTCGGCGCTCCCGGTTGTGCACGCAGCCCGAAAGACAACATTGTTGATCTGGTCTTGCCGCGGCTTCTGGCAGGCGACCACCTGCAACACCATGATATTGTCAGCTTCGCCCATGGCGGCCTGCTTGAAGATGTTCCTGAACGGCCGGCGCCAAGAAGCCGGCTCGCCTGAGACGGAGGATTTCTTTGACCTTCAATTCCATTGACGAGCTTCAAGATGCCCTGGCCCAACACAATTACGTGGCTGAACGCGGGCTGGCAACGTCGATTTTCCTGGCCATAAAGCTGCAACGCCCGCTCTTCCTGGAAGGGGAAGCGGGCGTCGGCAAAACGGAAGTGGCCAAGGTCATGGCCAGCCTCTTTGACACCAACCTCATCCGCCTGCAATGTTATGAGGGCCTTGATGTCAACCACGCCGTCTATGAGTGGAATTACACGCGGCAGATCTTGCACCTGCGCCTGGTAGAGGCGCGTGGTGAGCGTCCTCAGGAAGACGAGCTATTTGGCGAAGAGTTCCTGCTGAAGCGCCCGCTGTTACAGGCCCTGGAAGATAGCCGAGACAAGCCACCAGTCCTGCTCATTGATGAAGTGGACCGTAGCGATGAAGAGTTCGAGGCTTTCTTGCTCGAAGTCCTCTCCGACTTCCAGATAACCATTCCCGAAATTGGTACCGTGCGCGCTGCGCAACGCCCCTACGTTATACTCACTTCCAACCGGACCCGCGAAGTGCACGACGCCCTCAAGCGGCGCTGTCTCTACTACTGGATTGACTACCCTTCCTTTGAAAAAGAGATGGAAATCGTGACCGCTAAAGTTCCAGAAGCGTCGGAGGAGCTGGCACGGCAGGTGACCGCCTTCATCCAGGAGCTACGCCAGGAGGATCTGTATAAAGTGCCCGGCGTTGCCGAAACGTTGGACTGGCTGACGGCGTTGGTAGCGCTTGACCGCAAAGCGCTGGACCCTGAAATAGTAGACGATACGCTGGGAGCGATTCTGAAATATCAAGACGACGTTTCCCGCGTCAAGGGAGAGACGGCGAGGCGCATTCTGGAGCATTCGCGCTACACTGTCTGACAGTAGATGTCTGCTTCCAACAATCACACCATCAGGCCTGAGCAAGGGGAAAACAACCTCCTCCACAATTTGCTGCTCTTCGGCCGCCTACTGCGCTCTCTGGGCATGGACATCAATCCGGGGCGCATCATCGATCTGGTCAATGCCCTGGATTATGTTGAAATCGGCAACCGGCAGGACTTTTACCACACGCTGCGCAGCCTCCTGGTTCACGAACAACACGAGCTGGCCCTCTTCGACCGCGCTTTCGACCTCTTCTGGCGCCCTCATGAAGAGATTGCCCTGGACCTGGACCTCTCCGATCTGCTTGCCGCTCAGCCAAAAGAGCGCCAGGTAATCACGGTCACCGCCGGCCTGCAGGAAAGAAGCGGCAACACGGACACCGGTGAGCAAGACGACGGCGACGACGATGACGTGCGGCTGGACATGACCCAGACCTACAGCGACGAGGAGCGGTTGCGGCAGAAAGATTTCACCGACCTCACAACCGATGAGGTAGAGCTGGTCAAACGGTTCATGGCCGAACTGGTATGGCGGCTGGGCCAACGCCAGACCCGCCGCTTCCGCCCCGGCCGGGGCGCGCGGCTAGACATGCGCCGCAGTTTTCGCCACAGCTTGCGCTACGGCGGGGAAGTCTTGCACATTCCGCGGCGGCAGCGCAAGATAAAACCGCGCCCGCTCGTCGTCATCGCCGACGTCAGTGGTTCCATGGAGCGCTACACCCGGCTCCTGCTACAGTTCGTCTATAGCCTCAGCACGGGGCTAACCCAGCAGGTGGAAGCATTCGTCTTCAGCACACGCCTGACGCGCATCACGAAAGAGTTGCACGACCGCGAATTGGAGCGCGCGTTGACTCAGGTCTCAAGACGCGTCGAGGATTGGTCAGGCGGCACCCGAATTGGGGAGGCGATTCGCACATTTAATTTCCAGTGGGCGCGGCGCGTGTTGGGCCAGGGCGCTGTGGTCATACTCATCAGCGACGGCTGGGATCGCGGTGACCCCGAGCTGTTGGGCCAGGAAATAGCCCGCCTGCAACGCCATTGTCACCGCCTCATCTGGCTCAACCCTCTGCTCGGTTCCAACAACTACGAGCCTCTGACCCGGGGCATCCAGGCAGCTCTGCCCCACATCGATGACTTCCTGCCTGTCCACAACCTGGCCAGCCTGGAAGATCTGGCGCAGCATCTGGCCGGGCTTGGCGACCGGCGTTCCTCTTCCCGGCAGCAGATAATCACAAGGGGAGCCGCATTCGTGGGAAAACCTTAGCTCTTGTTATTTATATTATAATAGTGGGGATAGATTTCCTCTAAAAAGGACAAAGCCCAATGCGTGAGTTAATTTCGGACATAGACCGTTGGCTCAAGGATGAGCAAAATGTTGCTATTGCAACCGTAATCGACACCTGGGGCTCTGCCCCGCGTGGCGTTGGGGCCAAGATGGTGATGACGCCCGCCGGACAGATTGCCGGTTCCGTCAGCGGCGGCTGTGTGGAAGGGGCCGTCTTCGAAGCCGGCAGCGAAACCCTGGAAAGCGGCCGTTCGCAAATGCTGAGCTTTGGCGTGGCCGACGAAACAGCCTGGGAAGTTGGCCTGGCCTGTGGCGGGCAGATACGCGTCTTTGTCGAACCTCTTGCCTCAGCTAGCTACGACATCATCCGCGAATGGCTATACGAAGAAGATGGGGGCGTGGTGGCCACTGTCATTGCCGGCCCCGACGAGCTTCTTGGGTGTAAGCTGCTCTGGAACCGGGATGGCACTGCCGCCAGCACGCTGCCGCAGGCGCTTGAGAATGAGGTGGTCGCTGCCGCCCGCCAGGCGTTAGATAACGGCGCTTCCACTCGTTACACGCCTGTCGACCAGCCCGAAGTTGAGATTTTCCTCGACGTGATTCTGCCGGCCCCCACCCTGGTGATGGTCGGCGGCGTGCACATTGCCATCGCCCTGACCGCCATCGCCAAAGCGGTCGGCTACCGCACCATCGTCGTCGATCCCCGGCGCGCCTTTGGCAGTGATGAGCGATTCTCCCACGCCGACCGCCTGATTCAGGCCTGGCCCGACGAAGCATTCCAGGACATCCACCTCAATGATGCCACAGCGGTGGCCATGTTAACCCACGACCCCAAAATCGATGATCCGGCCTTGAAGAGGGTGCTTCCCCAACCAGTCTTCTACATAGGCGCGCTGGGCAGTAGCCGCACCCACGCCAAGCGTCGCAAGCGCCTGCTCGAAGCCGGGGTGCCGGAAGCGATGGTAAACCGCATTCACAGCCCTATCGGCCTTGATATTGAAGCGAGAACGCCAGAAGAAATCGCCGTCGCTGTAATGGCCGAGGTGATTGCCGCCCGTCGCAAGCCGGCTGCAAAAGAGTTGCAAGCGGCATGAGTGGTCCCAGTCCTAGTCCTAGTCCTACTCCACCGAAAATCGTCATCATCGGCGCCGGCAGCGCCAGCTTCGGTCCCAACACGCTGGCCTCGCTCCTCCGCAGCTCACACCTGACGGGTAGCACCCTGGCCCTGGTTGACCTGGACCCAGCCGCCCTTGACCGCGCCCATTGCGTTGCCCAGCGTATGAATGAAGCCTGGGGCGCCGAAATGACCCTCTACGCCAGCACAGATCGTCGCCAGGTTCTGCAGAACGCTGATTTCGTCGTCGTCTCCATCGAGGTACCGCCCCGAGAGAAGCTGTGGCGTCTGGACTGGGAAATTCCCACGCGACGCGGCCTGCACCAACCTTACGGCGAAAACGGCGGTCCCGGTGGCCTGATGCACACATTCCGCCAGGTACCGCCTCTGATGGCCATTGTGCGCGACATGGAAGAGCTGTGCCCCGACGCGTGGCTAATCAACTTCAGCAACCCCCTGCCCCGCCTCACGCGTGCTGTAACCAAATACAGCCAGATCAAAACTGTTGGCAAGTGCCACCAGATCGAAGTCGGCTACGCCATCGTCGGTGTCCTCCTCCGCGATTGGTTGGAGCTGGATGTGCCCGCCGGCCTCAGCATGAAATCGGACCCGGTTAATGTGGCCTTCAAGCACCAGATTGCCACGAAGGCCAGAGAACGGCTGAAAATAACCGCGGCCGGCCTGAACCACTTCACGTGGATGCTGGAAGTGCGCGACCGGGAGAGCGGCGAAGACCTCTATCCGCTGCTGCGTGAAGCACGAGCCTCTGCCCCTGAGGCCTTTGAGCCTTTGAGCATGGAATTGTTCGAGCTGTTCGGCTATTGTCCGGTGCCAGGAGACACCCATCTCGCAGAATATCTACCCTGGACACATGATCCCCTGACCAGACCCTGGGAACGGTACAACCTCGAGCTGTATAACTGGGAAGGGAATGAGATCCTGCGCGAGTTTGAGCATCACCGCATGAGCCAGATGGCCAGCGGCTCGCTTGCCGTGGATGGTATGCGCGACGTGGTCAGCGAAGGAGCAGCCGAAATTATCGAGGCCATTAGCACTGGCCTGGACCGCTTTGAAGAAGCCGTCAATGTGCCTAATCGGGGAGCCATTCCCAACCTCCCAGACGAGACCATTGTCGAACTCCCTGGCCGCGTCAGCGCTGCAGGCATCAGTGCGCTGCCGCTCGATCCATTGCCGCGTCCCATTGCTGAACTGTGCCGCCGCGAAGCAGATCTGGTTGAGCTGGTGGTCGATGCCGCAGTAAGCGGTGACCGTACTCTGGCCCTGCAGGCGCTGCTCCTCGACCCCACGGTCAATGACATTCAGCGCGCGCAGTTAATTCTGAATGACTATCTCGAGGAATTTGCCGATTACCTCCCCCAATTCCGTGACGACAGCGACGCCAGCGGCAAACTATTTTCCTAATATTTTGCTATTGTAATCTGATCCAAATTCAATAAAATCATCCGGCGCTGCAGGCACTGTTCGCTGAAACGATCTTCTCATTATCTACGTATAGCGGACGGAATATCTTTTAGGAATCCTATCTGGAGGCTTCAACCTTATGGTTATGGAAAATGTCGTTGCGCTGATCACCCTGGCAGCTCTGGAGATTGTACTGGGCATTGACAATGTCATCTTCATCGCCATCCTGGCAGCCAAACTGCCTAAGGAACAACAGGCCCGCGCCCGCCAGCTTGGTATTGGCCTGGCAGTCGTCACGCGCATCCTTTTGCTCCTCAGCATCTCCTGGGTAATCGGACTCACCGACCCGCTTTTCAATATAATTGGCAATCCTATTTCGGGTCGTGACCTGATTCTCCTTGTCGGTGGTCTTTTCCTGATAGGCAAGAGTACGCGCGAAATTCATGACAAGTTGGAAGCTCCAGATCATGCATCGCACCACGTGCAACGCGCTGCTACGACGTTAACAGCAGTGGTTGCCCAGGTCATGTTGATCGACGTCGTCTTTTCACTGGACTCAGTGATTACAGCCGTTGGTATCTCCAACAGCCTTACGGTTATGATCGTGGCCATTATCTTAGCCGCCCTGGTTATGATCTTCTTCGCCGGGCGTATCAGCGACTTTGTCGAGCGCCATCCCACCATGAAGATTCTGGCGCTAGCATTCCTGATCCTGATTGGCTCCCTGCTGGTTATCGAAGGGTGGAACCCCGAAGCCGCCCACGAATTGCATCTCAAGAACTACGCTTACTTTGCTATGGCCTTCTCAGTTGGCATCGAGTTTCTGAACCTGCGAGTGCGGCGCTCGTCGCAGCCAGTACAGCTCCACAACCGGCCTCATCTCAGCCAGGAAGAAACACCGCCGACAATGGTCAGCAGCGAACAGCAAACCGGCTAATAGCCAGCAAAGTGAAATCGAAAGAGCCGCAGGGACAACTCCACTGCGGCTCTTTTTATTTTCCTGTGCGACTACGGTTTACTGTTTACTACGGTTTATTCTCCGGCTCGCCTGAACTCTTCCACATTCCAGGTCTCAATGGGCATTGTGGCATCTAGCTCCAGCCCCTCGATATCAGGCCCCGCCAGCGCCGCCTGCACGTGCATAAAGAGCGGCACTGCGGGCAGTTCCTGGTTAAAAATGCGAACTGCTTCCACATGGTTGGTCGCAAATGCCTCCATTCCCGGAACCGTTCCCTGAGCCGCTGCACAGGCCGCATCATACGCCTCATTGGTATACCCCGACACGTTAAAGCCCATCCAGCCATTGCCCGTGGTCGGAATCTGTGAAGAAGTGTACAGGTGGCAGGCCGGCATGGCGTCGGAGAACCAGGCAAAGGACGTCATATCAAAGAGGCGGCCGAAGATGGGGCTATTCATGCCACCGTTGAAGAACGTTTGCGGCGCGACGGGTTGCGGATTGACGTTGACGCGGAAACCACACTGCGCCAGGTCGGCGCTGACCATCTGGGCAATGCGTTGCTGCACATCCGAGCTGGTGGTCACAAAGTTAAAGATAAGCGTTGTGCCGTCCACCATCCCCGGCACGCCATATGATTCGGCAACACCGTCCCCGTTCGTGTCGCGCCAGCCTGCTTCTTGCATCAAAGCAACTGCCCGCTGCGGATCATAGTTGTAATTGGTCAGCTCAACATTTTCCAGCAGCGGATGATCTGGTGACAGGTAACTATCCAGGGTGACAGAGCGACCATCGGCTACCTCGTTCATAATCGCTTCTCGATTGACACAATGGGCGATGGCTTGCCGCACGCGGGCATCTTCAAAGAAATCACCGCGCCAACTGGCCGCGGGGTTGATGCCAAAGTCTAAATGTTCCCACACTGCACTCGGCGTTGTGTGTAGAACCAGGTCGCCTGCTTCCTCACGCTGTGTATAGGACGCCCAATCGTTGGTCAGGGCATCTTGTGTCACAATGTCACAGTCACCGCTGGCAACCAGGTCGGTCACCCCCTCCACATTCTCGCCCAGGAATCGGAAGATTACCTGGTCAAAATAAGGCACATCTTCACTGGCGCGGAAATAGTTCGGGTTGCGCTCAGCCACAATCTGCTCCCCCGCAGTCCACTCAGATATTACATAGGGGCCCCAACCCATTGGCAGGCGCGCGCTCTCTTCTGCCTGTAACAACTCCTCAATGGACATTCCGCCAAGCTGGTGCTCTGGCAGCGGGCTAAAGAAATTGCCCTGATAGTAACTATCCAGGACGCCTGGCAGACCGGTCCAACGCACCTGCCGTTCATCCAATGCTGTGTAACTGGCGGTACGCTCCACCGGATCGACGCGCCGCGCAGGCACAACACCTTGCCCACCCGTTCGCATCCGTGGCGGCACCACAGCCTTGGTCGCCAGCTCATAACTAAACACCGAATCCTCGGCGGTTAGCGGTTCTCCATCAGACCACATCAGGTCAGGCAGGAGCGTAAAGTCAACCTGGAGCTGGTCCATCTCGACCGTACCAATCGCCGTAGCTGCCTCCACCCCGGCCGCTGCTGCTTCATCCTCATAAAATGTGACAGCACAGTTGTCAAGGAAACAGCCGGCCGGTTGCACCACAATGCCATCACGCAGGGTGACGACGTTCCCTGAACTGTCCACCACCACGTCTCCCGCCCCAACGGTCACGGTCTCTAACCGCGCATCTCCATCGGCCAGGGAAGGAATCTTCTCCAGCAGCACCGGCTGGAATCCATAATCGCGCGTATCGATAGGGCCATCGTAAATGACCTCACGCACAATCTGAGCCGCGGCACTGTCAGGACCGTATAGATATAGCGACGGCGGTTCCTCGGCCATACAGACGGTAACAGGGCCTGTGGGGACCCGTGTGGGCGTTGGTGTAATTGACGGTGTGGGGGTGATTTCAGCGGTTGGCGTAGCCTCCGCGACGCCCCCCTGCGCAGCGCCGGTCAGCTCTTCCGCCACTTCTGTTGTGGCGCTGCTTTCCGTCGTGCGATCTATATCCCCAGAACCAGGATCCTCGTCTCGCGAACAGGCGGCTAGCAAAAATAACAACAGTAAGCAGGCGGATAGTACCAAGTGGCGTTGAAGCTTCATACCTTTACCTCAAAATATACGACTGTTTTGGTCAGGGGGAGGATCAGAGCTCAGGCTCTTGAGTCTCTTCACTTTCCTCACTGTATACGTCGTTTTCCTCGTTACCGTTCAACTCCTCAACAACTTCCCAGGTCGGTGTTTCTTCCGCTTCGCCAACTGTTGAATCAGCGCGGTAGGGATCGACGTATTGGTTGCCACAGAAAGGACAGAGATTCCACTGCAACTCCAGCAGACTATCACAATCCAGGCACCGTTTGCGCAGGCGCGTATGGCAATGGGGACAGAGTATCCACCCTGGCTCCACCGTGCGTGAACAGCCAGGACATGCTGGTCGCTCCTCAATCTCTTGCAGCAGCGCCTCTTCCTCCAGCGCCCTTTCATACGCTTCTGCCAGCGTCTCCGGCGGGCGCAAGATCAGGTAAATGACCAAACCCACACCGGGCAACGCAGCGACCAGTAGCGCCGCCAGGATCTGGGCAAATGGATCGCGCGAACGCATGCGCATATCGCGAAACGTCCAGATGACGAGGCTCAGCCACAGCGCCGCCAGTAACGCGCCGGCGATGGCCGCAAGAATCGTCAGGTAAGAGGCGATAGTCTCAAGAGAGGGTAATTGCATATATTTTTACTCCACAGGCGATTATATCAATAGTCACCATAGGCTCCAACGCCCGTTGTTCACCCGTAGGGTTCCCATAGCTCTCACCGCCCTCAGATACTGGCTCCTAAAAAAAACTGCGCATGGCAAACAGCCATGCGCAGTTCGGAATGAAGTCGATCTCCGCGAAGCGCGGTTCTAGCTAGAATTCACAGACACTCATTTTGTGGTCAGACAAGCAGGCGATGAGATCTCGATAAATCTCTCTCATCAGTCGCCCAAATCACAGACCATATTGGGTTCAGGCAAACAGGCGACGATCTTGCTATAGACCGTGCCCATTTGTTGCCCAAATACAGCCAGAATGAGCAGAACCACAAGTGCAATTAAAGCTAGAAGCAACGCATACTCCGCGAGACCCTGTCCGTCTTCACGCCTAAGGAATAACATGATGAAACCTCCGGATAAAGAAAGGACGGATACGATCTACCGATGATAAAAAGAAGCAGGGCCGCGTCGCGGTCATTCCTTCTACTCAGCATTCTAACAGGAGAAATAAGAACCTGTCACCCCCTCCGGCACCTCCAACATGACCAAATACCCATAGATTGGACCACTTAGCTCACACGATAGGTGTCAAAATCATTCCGCAAACCCCGTTTCACCACACAGCCACTGAAGGCAAAAGAGTAAAGCGCAATGCCCGGTGCGCGAAAAACCAGCTCCAGTTGGCGCTCGGCAAACGTGTCATCATCAATAAGGTGAAATAGCTGCGAACGCTCTACACGGACATAGCTGCGCCCATCCTCATCATATTCAATATCACGGCCGGCAAGCCATTCGGGAACTGGGCGCCCTTCCAGGCGCACTTCAACCATGGGATCGCTCTCCGAGTGGCGCAAGCCCAAAATCAGCTCCACGCTGTCAATGGAGGGACTGAGCACAGCGTTGACCTGCGCCGCGCGGTAAGATAACAACACCCGGCCTCCGTCCTGCCCCGCATAGACCATCGCCTCTGGTTCCGCTTTCCAGAAACCCTCCAGATAAAACTGCTCTTTCTCACGCTCCTCGTCGGGCGGCAAGACGTAAACCATTGGCGCACCGGACACATATCCTTCCGGGTTGCCCAGCGCCCCACCGAACAGGCCACCACCCTGGTACCCGGCGTAAAGCTCTGGCGTCGGCCGGTAACAAACAGCGCCAGGCTCGTCTTCCGGCCTCAACGGCGGCAGAAGGTCTGGCAGGAACACACTTTCATCGCGCTGTTTGAGCAATAGCTGGATGCCTTGCTCAATTTCGCGGTAATAGCCCTCACCCTGTCGCCGCATGCGGATGTAGCCAGCCGGATCGACCAGGATCTTCGTCGGCCACGCCTTCACCGCGTAACGCTCCCAATTTTGATACTGGTTGTCTAGCAAAATCGGATAGGGAAGCTCAAACTCGTTGACCGCAGCAGCCACCTGCTCTGTAACGCGACCAAAATGGAACTCAGGCGTATGCACCCCAATCACGGTCAGCCCCAACTCAGCATACCGTTCATGCCACGCCTTCAGGTAGGGCAGCGTGCGAATACAGTTGACACAGGAATATTCCCAAAAATCGATCAGGACAACCTGGCCCAACAAATCCTGCCGTCTGAGTGGTTGTTCCCGGTTGAGCCAGGTCCCACCGACAAACTCAGGAATGCGTACAATAGGACGTTCAAGCATCAGAAATCACCACCGTATACTTTCTCATGTGCTATACTTTACATTCCAGAAACGGTGCAAACAAGCAAGAAAAACAACGGAGAAATGCGCCATGACAGCAAATGAACAAAACAGATCAACGCCTGAACGCGCTGACCTGAACCGGTCAGGGATCGACGCACTACGGAGCCGTTTCCGGGGTGCGATGCTGGGGCTGGCCACCGGCGATGCACTGGGCACAACGCTCGAATTTCGCTCACCCGGCACTTTCACGCCTATCACAGAAATGACAGGCGGCGGTCCCTTCAACTTGAAGCCAGGACAATGGACCGACGATACTTCAATGGCGCTATGTCTTGCCGAAAGCCTCATCGAAAAAGGCCGCTTCGATCCTGCCGATCAGATGGATCGCTATCTGCGTTGGTATCGTGATGGACATCTGAGCAGCACTGGACGCTGCTTTGACATTGGCAACACCGTCCGCAGCGCATTACTCCGCTACGAACAGACAGGCGATCCCTATGCCGGTTCGACCGATCCCTACTCCGCCGGCAACGGCAGTATTATGCGTCTGGCGCCGGTAGTTCTCTTTTATTATAGCCAACCAGAAACGGCGATGGAGCGCGCTGCAGACAGTTCCCGCACTACACATGGCGCTGCTACAGCCGTTGACGCCTGCCGCTATCTGGCAGCGCTGCTGCTGGGAGCGCTCAGCGGTGTGCAAAAAGAAGATTTGCTGGCCCCCATGTATACCCCGGTCTTTGGCATCTGGCAGCGCAAGCCGCTCGTACCCGAGATCGCTGAAATTGCCTCTGGCTCCTTCAAGAGACGCCAGCCGCCCGAGATTAAGGGCAGCGGTTACGTCGTCCGTTCCCTGGAAGCTGCTCTCTGGGCCTTCTATCACGCGGATAGTTTCAAGGAAGGATGCCTCATGGCTGCCAATCTGGGCGACGACGCCGATACGACAGCCGCCGTCTTTGGCCAGTTGGCGGGCGCCTATTACGGCGAGGAAGGCCTGCCCGGCGCCTGGCTGCAGCTTCTGGCGCTGCGCAACACCATCACCTCCTTCGCCGACCAGTTGCTCGCACAGAGCCAGGATCGCTAAGATAAGAGCTGCAGCGACACACTCCTCGCCAAAATCTAACGATTACGACGATTCAAGTCCGCACTCAGGCTCAGGTTTAGGGCGCAGGTTTAGAAGGAATAGTCTATGACGCGCAAGAAGGTCACAATTTTAGATCTGTTAAAGAAAAAGAAGGAAGGAGAGCCAATTACCGTTCTCACTGCCTATGATTATCCCTCGGCCCAGCTTGTGGATCAGGCCGCCATTGACGTCATCCTCGTTGGCGATTCCGTGGGAATGGTCGTCATGGGGCTGGAAGGCACCGCAGCCGTCACCATGGACGAAATGTTACACCACTGTCGCGCCGTCGCGCGCGGCGCCAACACCGCCTTCCTCGTCGGCGACATGCCCTTCATGTCGTACCAGGCCAGCGTCAGCGAAGCTGTACGCAATGCAGGGCGCTTCATCAAAGAAGCGCAAATGGACAGTATCAAGCTGGAAGGAGGGCAAGAAATGGCGCCCACCGTGCAGGCCATCGTCAACGCCGGTATCGCCGTCATGGGCCACATTGGCCTCACACCACAGTCGGTTTCGCGCCTGGGTGGCTATCGCGTTCAGGGTAAGACGGCAGACGACGCCATCCGGCTCCTCGATGACGCGCTGGCCCTTGAAAAGGCCGGCTGTTACTCCATCGTGCTCGAGGCCGTCCCCGCCCCGGTGGCCGAAGCCATCAGCCAACGGCTGGCCATACCGACCATCGGAATCGGCGCCGGTATCGGCTGCGATGGACAGGTTCT
>CAZRTM010000014.1:0-28468 GCA_964602995.1 uncultured Ardenticatenaceae bacterium | reverse complement strand
CTGCAAGCGGACGGCCTGACCCTCATCGAAACGGATGGGACCACCCGGCACGTTCGGGTGCAGGCCACGAACAACGCCGCCACCATGGAACCGGTCAGCGTCGCCTTTGTACTGGTCAAGAGCTACCAGACAGAACAGGCGGCCGGGCTGCTCGAGCAAGTACTGGCGGAAAATGGTCTTGCTATCACACTGCAAAACGGGCTGGGCAACCTTGAAAAGATAGTAGCCCACGTTGGCCGCCAGCGTGCGCTGCAGGGAGCAACGACAGAAGGCGCTACATTGGAGCGGCCGGGCGTTGTGCGACACGCCGGTCACGGCCTGACTTATCTGGCCCGGCCGGCCGGCAGCAACGTAGTTGCCACATACATGTCCGACCTCTTGCGCCAGGCAGGCTTCGAAACCGTTGTCAGCGACGACGTGGAACTCATTTTGTGGAACAAGCTGGCGGTCAACGCCGCCATCAACCCTTTAACCGCCTTGCTCCGAGTTCCCAACGGCTACCTTTTACAATCTGCTGCCACACACACACTCATGCGCGCTGCGGCTGAAGAAGTGCAACGTGTGGCCGCAGCTCAAGATATTGTCCTGGATGGCGCCACGGCCGGCGAACGCGCCGAGGAAGTGGCCCGCGCAACGGCGCGCAACCACTCCTCCATGTTGCAAGACGTTCTCAACGGGCGCCCCACGGAGCTGGAGGCAATTACAGGAAGCGTCGTGCGCCTGGGCAGGGAACACCAGGTCGATACTCCCGTTAACGAAGCGCTACTGATGTTGCTCCAGGCTCAGGAAGCGGGGCGTGACTGGCGCGCTTTGCTTCCCTCACTGCCCATTTCTGATCCGGTTCTGCGGCAATCGTTCGCCGCGCTGACCAATGAGGTTGTCGATGAAAGTGTGTAGAACAGTCGAAGAAGTGCGAGCCGTTCGTTGGGCAGATCCCACGCTGCACTGGGGCCTGGTTCCCACCATGGGTTACCTGCATGAGGCCCACCTTTCGCTGGTGCGGCGCGCCCGGTCTGAAAACGACTGCGTCGCCGTCTCCATCTACGTCAATCCCACCCAATTTTCACCCGACGAAGACCTGGACAAGTATCCGCGCAACCTGGAGAGAGACCTGGAGCTTCTGCGGCAAGAAAGCGTGGACCTCGTTTTTACCCCAACCGATACTGAGATCTATCCACCGGGCTTTCAGACGACAGTGAATGTCTCTGAAGTCACTCAGGTGCTGGAAGGAGCGGCACGGCCCACACATTTCCAGGGAGTAACTACCGTCGTGGCCAAACTGTTCAACATCGTGCAGCCACAACGAGCCTATTTTGGCCAGAAGGACGCGCAGCAGACGGTGGTGGTGCGGCGCATGGTGACTGATCTCAATTTCAATGTAGATATTGTTATCTGCCCTACTGTGCGTGAGGAGGATGGCCTTGCCCTAAGCTCGCGCAACGTGCGCCTATCGCCAGAACAGCGCCAGGCTGCCCCGGTGCTCTTCCAGGCGCTGTCCAGGGCCAAAGCAGCACTGGAAGCAGGAGAGCGGCAGGGCGACCGGCTGCGACAGCTTCTGGCCGAAACCGTTCATGCACAGCCTCTGGCGCGCCTCGATTATGTCAGCGTTGCCCGTCCCGATACGTTAGAAGAGCTTGAAACCGTCGAGGATCGCGCCTTGCTCTCCATGGCCGTCTTTTTTGCCGATGTGCGGCTCATTGACAACATGCTCGTGGAGTTATGACCAGGCCGTCCCTGGTTTTACCAGGCCGTCCCTGGTTTTACCAGGCCATCGCTGGTTTTACCAGGCCATCCTCTACTGGAGAGGAGCAGCACTTTATTTGACGTTTCGTGCCCTGCTGCTACACTTTACGAGGCTCAGATCGTTACTATTTCCCACAATTGGAGCTAAATATGAGTGAAGGCGATGAGAAGAAAATCGGCCTCTTAATTGGGCGCGAATGGAGCTGGCCGTCTGCTTTTATCACCGAGGTTAACAAACGAGAGGCCGGAGTAACCGCCGAGTTTGTGAAACTGGGTGGCACCTTCCTGGATCGTGAAGTGACCTATGATGTCATCATCGATCGCATGTCCCACGAAATTCCCTACTACCGTGTCTTCCTGAAGTTCGCGGCATTGCAAGGGGCATACATTATTAACAACCCATTCACCTGGGCAGCCGACGATAAATTCTTTGGCCAGGCCCTGATTCAAAAATTGGGGCTAAAAACGCCACGTACCGTCGTCTTACCCAACAAGCGCGTGGAAACACAGGTTGTTCCTGAAAGCTTCCGCAATCTGGAATATCCGATGAACTGGCGTGGGATAATCGATTACGTTGGGGTTCCCGCCATCTTAAAGGATGCCCATTCCGGCGGGCGTCGTATCACTCATCGTGTCTTTGATGTTGACGATCTGATCCAGAAATATGATGAAAGTGACACACTAACGATGTTAGTGCAGGAAATTATTGAGGGCGATGAACACATCCATTGCTTCGTCATCGGGCAAAAACATTGTCGCGCCCTGCGCTACTCCCTGCAAGAGAAGATGTATCTTCCCGACAGTGAGTTGCTTGAGTCTGACCTTGTGGAGCAGATGAGACAGGATGCCCTCCTCATCTGTCGCACATACGGTTATGATATGAACATGGTAGAGTTTGTCATCAAAGACGATACTTCCTACGTCATCAATGCCACCAATCCTGCACCAGAGATGGACATTAATCTCTTGAAACCAGTTCATTTCTCCTGGTGCGTAAGCAAAATGGCCGATTTCGCCATCGATCTGGCCCTGAATCCCACAACACAGCACTTTGTCGGCCAGCAGTAAACGGGTCAAGTGGAGCAATTGCGAAACGTCACTACAAAAATGTGGAGCCTGGTGACAATCGCAAGTAATATATTTTCCAGCCCTTTTCCCACGCGCGAAACTGAAAAGAGAGGAACAAAGGAATGACACCGTTAGATGAAAAAATGCCGGAGAAGATTAACCGGTTACCAGAGCTTGCCTACAATTTATGGTGGAGTTGGAATCCGAACGCGCGAGCACTTTTCAAGCGACTGGATCTGACTCTATGGCGCAGCACCCAACATAATCCTGTGCAAATGTTACAGGAGATTAGCCCGGAAAGATTACGCGAGGCTGCCAACGACTCCGCCTTCTGCCGTCACTACAATAAAGTGATGATGGAGCTTGACAGCGAACTTGAGAACGGGCATTTGTGGTATCCAGAGACCTACCCCGAGCTTTTAGACAAAAAGATTGCCTATTTCTCGGCAGAATTTGGGCTGCACAATTCATTGCCCATCTACTCCGGTGGCCTCGGCATTTTGAGCGGCGATCATGCCAAAGAAGCCAGCGACCTGGGGCTGCCCCTTATCGGCATCGGCTTCATGTACCCTCAGGGTTACTTCCGCCAGCGCATTCCCTCCCACGGGTGGCAGGAAGCAATTTATGAACAGCTTGATATGAATCAGGCGCCGATCCGGCTTGTTTACAGAGAGGACGGTGAAGAGCTTAAGGTCAGTGTAAGGCTGGGCGACCGCAACGTCTACGCTCGCATCTGGGATGTGCGAGCGGGACGTGTCCATCTTTATCTGATGGATACCGATGTTGAAGAGAACGATCCTTGGGACCGCGAACTGTCGGCCCGCCTCTACTCAGGCGATGGCGAGGTGCGCATCAGGCAGGAGATTATGCTGGGCATCGGTGGCGTGCGCACATTGCGCGCCCTGGACATCCACCCCGAAGTGTGGCACATGAATGAAGGCCATTCTGCCTTCCTGGTGCTGGAGCTGATACGCGAGAAGGTGGCAACCGGCATACCCTTCGAGCAGGCCCTGGCGCAGGTACGCGAGCAGACGATCTTCACAACGCATACTCCTGTTCCGGCCGGTCACGATGCTTTCCCCTTCCACATGGTAGAGCAATATTTCTCCACATTCTGGGAAGAGTTAGGCATCAGCCGCGACGATTTTCTCTCACTTGGTCGCTATGAAGAGTCCTGGGGCACTGCTTTCAATATGACCGTGCTGGCGCTGCGCACCTCTGGCCAGGTGAATGGCGTGAGCAAGCTGCACGGCGAAGTCTCGCGCGAGATGTGGCAGAGCGTCTGGCCCGGTCGCCCCGTGGACGAAGTACCAATCACGCATATCACCAACGGCGTGCACCTTCCCACATGGTTACCCAGCGAAATGCACGCGCTGTTTAATAAGTATCTCGGCCCTGACTGGGTCACGCGCCAGGACGATCCTGGAATCTGGGAACGTCTTTTCGATATTCCAGATTCGGAGTTGTGGAACCTGCACCTTGTCATGAAGCAGAAGCTCATGGGTCTGTTCCGCGAACGAGTCCGTCGCCGCTGGGTCAGGGGCAGCGACGATCCGACACAGGTCTTAACCAGCGGCACCCTGTTAGACCCCAATGCCCTGACCATCGGCTTTGCCCGTCGCTTTGCCACTTACAAGCGCGCCAATCTGATTTTCAAGGATCTCGACCGTCTGCGCGGCATTCTCTTGAATACACACCGCCCGGTTCAGCTCGTCTTTGCCGGGAAAGCACACCCGGCCGACGACCCGGGCAAAATGTTAATCCAAAACATTTACACGCACGCCAAGCATAACGAGTTAGGCGGCCGTGTGGCCTTCATCGAAGATTACGACATGCATATGGCTCGCTACATGGTACAGGGCGTCGACCTGTGGCTGAATAACCCTCGTCGTCCACGTGAAGCCAGCGGCACCAGCGGCATGAAATCAGCCATCAACGGCATCCCCAACCTCAGCGTCCTCGACGGCTGGTGGGTTGAGGGCTATAACGGGGCAAATGGTTGGGCCATCGGTGATGGCCTGGTGCATGAGGACCATGAAGCGCAGGATTGGTCTGACGCCAACGACATCTATGATCTCCTGGAGCAGGAAATTGTGCCGCTCTACTACGACCGCGATCGCGATAACATTCCGCGTGGTTGGGTTGAGATCATGCGTGAGTCGATCCGCTCTTGCGCGCCGCGGTTCAGCA
This sequence comes from uncultured Ardenticatenaceae bacterium, assembly GCA_964602995.1. GTDB lineage: Bacteria > Chloroflexota > Anaerolineae > Promineifilales > Promineifilaceae > JAAYYY01. Next base: position 23,467 of record CAZRTM010000014.1, on the reverse strand, counting down.
CACGCCGCATGGTAAAAGAGTATACAGAACGCCTCTACCTGACAGCAATGAAAGAAACCGCTGCCGGTGACTGATGGCTGCACATTGCAAACCGCCGCGCAAACGGACTAAGAGAAAACGATGCGTCCCTGGTTAAGACGACTGCTCTATCTACTATTGGTTCTGCTCTGGCTACTGGTCATGAGTCTGCCGGTATTCGCCTTCGTTCTGGCCACCCAGCACCAAATCCAGGTTGGCTCTGAGCCAGAGCGGAACCTACGCCTGTTCCTGATCCAGGAGCGGGGATCCGAAGGAATTGCTGTGCAGTGGATGGGCGCTCCATCCACCGACGACCACTGTGCGCAGGGCCGTGTGATCTACCTGATGTGGGAAGGCGAAGGGGAAAATGCACGCTTCTGCCAATGCTATGATCAGAGGGGCAACCTCTCGGGGACCAATCTTGGAAGTTGTAGCGAACCTTGAGGCTGGCACTCCAGTGCACAGGTGATAACCGCTTATATAGCTCCAATAGTCTCGCTCTATACTTCATGGGAATAACCGTTCGCAATAGCAAGCATGTATGATACAATATTTCCATGACCTCAGAGATGACTACAGCGTCACAGTTTAGTCCACCTCCGCCCCGCGACCTTCCCCAACCGACGGCTGAACAGCTTGCGCGCCGCCAGGCCAGGCGTCGATTCAATCGCCTGTATGTTTCCTTGCCACTTGGTCTGGTCGTACTATTGTGGATTGGACTCATTGTGGCCATGCTATGGCTCTCTGTCGTTGGTAGTTGGTTTGCTATTGACACCAGGCAGGCCTACTATCGCTCGCTACTTTCAGGTGTAGCCGATGCCTTTACCATCATCATGCTCATGCCGCTGTTGTTGCTATGCGCTCTGCCCAGCGCCGGCGCTGTGGGGCTTTACTTCTACAACCGGCAGCGCAAAAAGGAAAAAGGCCCGCAAGACGAGTCATTGCCGATACTGTGGCGAGTGGAAAATGCCATTTCCTCAGTTCGCGGCACAACAGATCGGCTGACTCCGAAAATGGCCAGGCCGGTCATTAGCGCTCATGCCACAGTAGCCTTTGCACGCACATTTCTTAAGCGATTGAAGGAGATTATTACCCAGGAGATTAACAGGTATGTCAACAACAGATAATTGGAAGACGAAAACGCTGATTGTTGGCGCGTTCATCGGCGCGTTGATCGGTGTGGGTACCGCCTATTTGCTCTATCGCACCGCTGAAGAAAGCGGTGGGGGTCCACCACAGATCTCGACCGGTGATGCCATTAAGTCGGCTATCGGCATCGTCGGACTGATGAGAGGTATTGCAGCCCTTGGTGATCGCGGGTAGCGGGTAGTGTCATTTCTGAAACGTAACTAATGGAGTCGCTGGTCTCTCACCGGCGACTCCCTGCAAAGTTCTTCTTGGTGGGGACCACGCACGGAACACTTCAATCTGAGTGCCCATTTCCTGGGAAGCGTTCATGGGACGAGGCGAGTGACTCTCATACAAATTGCTAATCAAATGCAACGATCGGCTAATACCTTACCTCACAATACAGACGAACAATAATGTTAAGGATCATTGTAGTTGACGACGATACCAATACGACCAGCCTGATCAGGATCATCCTTGAAATGGACGGTTACTCAGTTGCAACTTTCAGCAACGTGCGCACTGCTCTGGCAGAAGCCGATTCTGGTGTCAGCGCTTTCATCATCGATTGCTATCTTGACAGCGAGACATCTGGAATTGACATGTTGCGCTTGCTGAGAACACACGAGAGTGGCACGCTTAGGGAAACTCCCGTTATTATGGTGTCCGGCGACCAACGGGTTGAACAGGAAGTCACTGAAGCGGGCGCCGATCTGTTTATACTGAAGCCCTACTCACCAAATGAGTTGAGTAGGGTTGTCAAAGAGTTAATCGATGCCCGACAGACGCAAGCACATTAAAGCTTCAAGCTTCAACCGGCAATTATTAATTTGAAGGAGAAGCCATTTGAAAATAAGGAGATTTTATAGTGAGTAAATCTGGCAGACGCAAAGGCAAAGCCAGGCCAGGCAACCGCCAGTGGCGGCGAGTGGATTTACATTTGCACACGCCCGGCTCCAGCGACTATATGGATCCCCATATCAGTTTCCTGGATATTTTAAGGCAGGCGGAGCTTCGTGGCCTGGATATTATTGCCTTCACTGACCATAACACCGTGGCTGGGTATGCCACGATGAAGAAAGCCATTGACCAACTCAAATTGCTGGAGCAATTGGAACGGATTGAACCGGAAGAGCAGCGACGTTTGGACGAGTACCGCCGTCTTCTGAGTAAAATTTTGGTGCTGCCTGGGTTCGAATTTACGGCGACATTTGGCTTTCATATTTTAGGCATTTTTCCGCCCGAAACCGACGTCACATTTCTTGAACATTTGCTACTGACGTTGAACGTGCCACGCGACCTGATCAACCAGGGCAGCGCCACGGTCGGCGCCACATCAGACGTTCTCACAGCCTATCGCATTATCAATCAGGCTGGCGGAATTGTCATCGCTGCCCACGCAAATTCCGGCAACGGCGTTATCATGCGTGGATTTGATTTCGGCGGACAAACGCGTATTGCCTATACACAGGATCCCCATCTACACGTCCTGGAAGTGACCGATCTGGAAAAGAGAGGGCGCTATACCACGCGCCGCTTCTTCGATGGCTCCAAGCCCGAATATCCGCGCCCCATGCGCTGTATTCAAGGCTCCGATGCTCACCGGCTGGTGCGAGATCCGGATGATCCCAAGGTTCTGGGCATAGGCGACCGGGTAACGGAAGTCCTGCTGGAAGAAACTTCTTTCGAGAACCTGAAAGAGGTGTTAGCCGGCAATGACTTTTCGCTCACTCGTCCCTATCGTGGCAAAGCGCAGCCTATAGACTTTGTGCAGGCAGCACGTGAAGAAGGCGAGACCATCGTCCAATCATTCCATCCCAGCATGACCAAGCGCGGTGGTTACTTTAACCGCATCCTTGAAGATGTCTGTGCCATGGCTAACACCAACGGTGGCACCATCTACGTCGGCGTATCGGCCAATCCCAAAGAGAAGCCGGTTGGCGTTCGCAATCCCAACCAGGCCATCGAGGAGATTCAGAACGCTATCTCGCGCCGTTTCAGCCCCGAGCCGAATGTGGACATCGACCGCCTGATGACGCAGGGCAACAACGTCGTCCGCATTACAGTACAGCCGGGCGAGGACCTGCCTTACGCCATCGATGACAGCCGCTTCTACGTCCGCGACGAAACGGAAACCAACATGGCTGTCCGTGATGAGATTGTGCGTCTGGTCGAACGTAGCCTGGGAATAGCCAACCAGCCACAGCGCAATCACTTCATTCCACCATCACCCCCCGCCGTCAAGGATAGCACTACCCATGCGACACAGGTTCACACACCACAGCCTCAGAACCAGAGCGGCGCGTCGCAGCCGCCAAGTACTGGCGTTGAAGTCGTTGAAAGCAATGAGCGGAACGGGACCATCTACCATACCGTCCACGATCTACGCAATGGCAATCATATCCAGAATGTTACTCGTTCGTCGGCGCGAAAACTCTGGCACTATGCCATCACCCAGACCGAAGACAACCCGCCGGATCCAGAGAAGATAGAGTGGCACGGCAATGTGGCCCTCCTGGACAAACGCCAGCGAGACAAGCACATCTGGTATGATCTGGCTATGCGCAACGGCGATAGCATCCGTATCTTCTATGGGGTCACCGACAGCGGGCTGAATGATGCCTGGATGGGCCTGATTGAGCAGGCCGAGAACGGACGCTGACCATGTTTACGCTGGGTATCCTGACCATTAGTGACCGTGGCTCCATAGGAGAATATGAAGACCGTAGCGGCCCGCTCATCGCCCAGATGATTGAGGAATACACTTCCTGGGAGATTAGCCAGCAGAAGATCATTCCTGATGATTTCGATACCATCAGCAATACGCTTCGCCTGTGGGCTACGGCCGGGATACACCTGATACTGACCTCAGGCGGCACCGGCTTTGCTCCCCGAGATGTGACCCCGGAAGCAACCAGAGCGGTCATTGAACGTGAAGCGCCGGGCATTGCCGAAGCGCTACGGGCTGAAAGCCTCAAAGTGACGCAGCATGCCATGCTCTCCCGCGGCATCGCTGGTATTCGAGGCCGAACGTTGATCATCAACCTGCCGGGAAGCCCAAAGGCCGTACGCGAGAATCTGCAGATCCTGCTACCCGTTCTTCCCCATGCTCTGGAACTGCTGACGGGCGGCTCGGGCGCCGAGTCTGGTCACCGGGCCATATAACGCATGGAGCAGGTGACGGCCACTGTAAAACTGAAGCCGGGGCGTGAGAAACCGGTCCAAAACCGCCATCCCTGGATCTTCTCGGGAGCTATCCGCTCCGTCGCTGGCCAACCGGCCGCCGGTGATCTGGTGACCATTCGCGCTCACGATGGGATGTGGCTGGCCACCGCCTACTACAACCCCCATTCACAGATACGGGCGCGCATTCTAAGCTGGACCGAAGGAGAGGAAGTCGGCGAAGCATGGTGGCGTGCCCGTCTGCAACAGGCCATTGCTACTCGAGACGCTCTGAACCTCGCGCCCCAGACCACAGCCTATCGCCTGGTCAACGCCGAGGCTGACCAACTGCCAGGGCTGGTAGTCGACCGCTACGGCGATTACCTCGTTCTGCAGGCGCTGACCGCTGGCATCGACCGGCGCAAAGAGCTGCTGGCACAGTTGCTGCTGCAGCAGGTGCCCACTACCCATGGAATTGTGGAGCGCTCTGACGTGGACGTCCGCGAAAAAGAGGGCATCGAACAGACCACGGGCATGCTGGCCGGACCTGAGCCGCCGCAGAATATGGTTGTGCAGGAAAATGGCCTGGAGTTCGTGGTCGATCTGCTTCAAGGACACAAGACAGGCCTCTACCTGGACCAACGGGAGAATCGCGCCCTTCTCGGCCAGCCGCGCTTCGTTCAGGACAAAGATGTCCTCAATCTCTTCTCCTACACTGGTGGCTTCGCTCTATTCGCCGCCGCCGGTGGGGCGCGCTCCATCATTAACGTCGACAGCTCTACCCAACTCCTGGAAGAAGCGCGGGACAATATGGCTCGCAACTTTCCACCACGCGCAGCCGATGAGTACATTGCCGCCGACGCCTTCCGGCAGTTGCGAGAATATCGCGATAGGAGCCGGCAGTTTGACGTGATAATCCTCGACCCACCCAAATTTGCGCACACGCAGAAAGACGTAAACGCGGCCACTCGAGGCTATAAAGATCTCAACTGGCTGGCCTTCCGTCTCTTGCGTCCGGGAGGTTTTCTCGCTACATTCTCATGTTCTGGTCTCATCAGCTCCGACCTCTTCCAGAAAGTGGTCTTTTCAGCGGTGGCTGACGCCGGTCGCGATGCGCAGATTCTATACCATTTATCACAGGGGCCAGATCACCCTACCTTATTGACCTTCCCGGAGTCCGCATACCTGAAGGGATTCCTGTTGCGGGTGATTTAGTCAACGATGTTATTCTATGAAACTAAAGCGATTACAGCTCCAGGGCTATAAGACGTTCGCCAGCAAAACAGAATTTGATTTCGACAGCGGTATTACGGCCATTGTCGGCCCCAACGGTAGCGGCAAGAGCAATATTGCCGACGCCGTGCGCTGGGTTCTGGGTGAGCAGAGTTACAGCACACTCCGCGGCAAGCGCACAACGGACATGATCTTTGCAGGCAGCCAGAGCCGCGCTCGTGCGGGCATGGCCCAGGCCACCCTGACCTTAGACAACAGTGACGGCTGGCTCCCGATTGATTACACAGAAGTAGAAATTAGCCGCCGCGCCTTCCGTTCCGGTGAGAACGAATATCTGATCAACGGTCAGAAGATGCGCCTGCGTGACGTACAGGATCTGCTGGCCACCAGCGGCCTTGCCGAGCGCACTTATACCATCATCGGCCAGGGTCTCATCGACCAGGCGCTCTCCCTGCGCGCTGAAGAACGGCGCGCCCTGTTTGAAGAGGCAGCCGGCGTTAGCCATTATCAGGCACGACGCGCCGAGACGCTGCGCCGCTTACAGGAAACGCAACGCAACCTGGAACGGGTTCATGATATTCTCTCTGAAATCCGCCCGCGGCTGGGAGCTTTAAAACGACAGGCCAACCGTGCCAGAAACTACGAACAGGTAGAAACGGACTTGCGCCAGCTCCTGCGCGTGTGGTATGGCTACCAGTGGGATCGTAAGCGAGAGGCGCTGCGCCGGCAGCGTCAGGCGGCTGCAGAAGCGGAAACAGCCTGGAAAGCCGAGCGCAAACGGATGGCGGAGCAACAAGACGAAATCGACAGGGTGCGACGCCGCATCAGCCAGCTCCAGGACGAAATTAGCCACGACCGCACAGCCCGTGAAGAGCTGCGCGAGCAACGTGAAGGAATTCAGCGTCAGGTAGCCGTCCTCTCCGAGCGGCGCGCTTCGCTACAACGTCAGGTTGACGACATTAAAGCTGACCTGCCCCGGCTGGAGGAGCAGCGCAACCATGCACAGGAGGAGCTTGCGACGGCCACCAATGATCTCGACAAGGCTCAGGTGCAACTACGAGAACAACAAGAGGAGCTTAAGCAGTTCAACCAGAGCTTCGAGGCTACACAGGCCGAAATTGACCGCTGGAACAGCACCATACAGGATTTGGAGCAGGCACAGAGAAACAGTAGCAGGAAGCTGTCACAGGCTGAGGGCCAGCTGACGCAGCTACGCGAGCGGTTGCAAGAACGCGAAAAACAGGCAGATAGCACTGGCAATGGCTCGCTACAGGTGGCCAGTGAACAGGTCACTGTCCTTGAACAGCGTGTGTCAGAAGCACAGCAGCGAGTGGACGACCTGCAGGAACAGCGCCAGGCCGTTCACCGTCAGCAAAGCGAGGCGCGCAAGAAGGTAAAGGCCTTACAGCAAGAACAAAGGGAGCTGGACAGGCAGCACAACCAGCTTGTCAACGAATTGGCGCGGCTTGAGGCCCGGCGCGATCTTCTGGACCAGATGCGGCAACGTGAGGTGCAAGTCAGCGATGATGTCTCAATTCTGGGTCGTCTGGCATCCTTTGTCACCATCCCCGCCGAGTACCAGACCGCCCTGGAAGCAGCTCTTGGCGCACGGCTCAATACGCTCATCCTGCCCGATCGCGACAGCCTCTGGCGACTGCTCAAGGCCAACGGCGCTAAAGATAGGTTGCTGGCAGTTGCCTCATCCGATGTAAGAGCAACGCCGCCCGGCGAGCTGCCGGACCACCCTGACGTCCTGGGCTGGGCATATGATCTCATCAAAGTAAAAGCGGGAGCAAAACCGCTGGCGGAGCTACTATTTGGGCCGGTGCTACTCGTCTCATCACGAGAAGCAGCCTATACAGTCGCCCGCGAGCTGCCGCCGCATGCGCTGGCGGCCGCCCCGGATGGTTTCATCGCCTATGCTGGCGGCCTGGTCGACGTTCGTCCCGCCGATCCGCAGCATAGCGTCCTGGCCCACGAAGAGGCATTCCGTGTGGCCCAGCAACAAGTCAAGGAAAAGAAACAAAGCGTGCGCAACTCGGAGGCCGGGCAGGAAAAGAAGCGGTCGGAGCTGGAGAAAGCGCAGGCTGTCCTGGACCGGCTATCAGGTGAGGAACAAAAGCTCAACCGTTCCCTTAACGAAGCATCCCAACATTTGAGCAAACAACAGCGCGAGCTTGATCGGGCGCAGCAAAAACGTGAGTTCTTGCACCAACAGCAGCAGGCCCATATTCAGGAGCTGGAGCGGCTGAGAACGCGCATCACCTCTGTTCAGGGAATAATTGAAGAGGAACAGGAGCAAATCGTCAGGCTGGAAAGCCGCACCCACGAAGCGCGTATCCGACTCCAGGAGCTGCCTGTTGCCGAAGCGAAGCAACAACGCCAGGCACAGAAGCAGGAGATTGAAAGCGCCCGTACAATTGTGGCCGGTCGCCAGGCAGTAGTCGAAAGTCGCCGCGCCACCTTCCAGCAAATTGAAGGGCAGCTACGCCGGCAACAAGAGCGTCTCGAACGGTTGTCGCGGGAGCAACGACAGCTTGATATAGATGTCTCAGAGGAGAAGCTCAGGCAGCTGCAAAAGAAGATTGGGCAGATTGATGAAGCGCTACAGCCGAAAACTGCCCGCCTGAAAGAGCTGCAACAGAGCCTGCGCCAGCTAGAAGAACGGCTGATCGCCAGCCAGCGCAAGGCGCATGATCTGGAGACGAACTATACGCAGATGACGGTGGCTTTAAGCCAGCGCGAAAATCAGCTTGAAGGGCTTGAGGAGCGAATCCGGGCCGATCTGGGCCTGGTCGCGCTTGAATTTGACGAGGAGCACGGTGGCCAGGACCCCTTGCCGTTTAGCGAGGTCGTTGACCACCTGCCAAAGGTAGATGAGTTACCTGAGGGCATCGAGAAGAATATTCAAGAGGCCCGCGCCCAACTCCACCGTATCGGCTCTGTTAATCCCGATGCTCCCGTTGAGTATGAAGAAACCCAGGAGCGCTACGACTTCCTGACGCAGCAGGTTGAAGATCTCAACCACACCGAAAAACGGCTGCGGGCAGTCATTGCCGAGCTGGACGACCTGACATCACGGGCTTTTGCCGATACCGTCAACGAAGTGAATGGTATCTTCGGTGAAATGTTCGAACGGCTTTTCGGCGGCGGCTCCGCACACCTGGCTCTGACTGAACCGGATGACCTTACCATCAGCGGTGTTGAAATCGTCTGCCGTCTGCCCAACCGCCGCCAACAGCGCCTTGGGCTCCTCTCCGGCGGCGAGCGCTCGCTGACGGCCGCCGCGCTCATTTTCGCCTTGCTTAAGGTGGCCCCCCCGCCCTTCTGCATCCTCGACGAGGTCGACGCCATGCTCGACGAAGCCAACGTCACCCGTTTCCGCACTGTTCTCTACGATCTGGCAGAGAACTCTCAGTTCATCATCATCACGCATAACCGCGGCACGGTACAGGCCGCACAGACGGTATATGGCATCAGCATGGGCGCCGACAGCGCCAGCCAGGTATTGTCAATTAAGCCGGAAGAGTATGTGAATGGGGGGGATTAGAGAATAGAGATTGGAGAATTGGAGATTAACCCTCAACAGTCAATCTCCAATCTCCAGTCTCCAATCTCCCTTTTACTCCGGCGTCGGGAGTGAGCTTGTAGGTGGTTGGAGGAATGATGGATCTAGAATCGGCTGGTTAGGTACTCGCGTGCGCCAGACGGGATTGATGTCAATCGTTGCCAGGCCGCCCAGCCGCTGCTCCTCAATCAGGTCCGAGACAAGCTGTTGCTTGCGCGATTCGAACGCCGTCTCAGCCAGTTCACGCACCTCTCGGCCGCTCACCTGGATGATATGGTAGCGAATCGGTAACGCCGTATTTTCCAGACCGTCAGAGCCTGGCTGGCCCTGAACCAAGACATCACTCGGCTCTCCCAGCTCTAGCTCAAAGGCAGCTTCGGCCACTTCCGCGCCATATTGCTGTTGCAATTGGTCGCTCGTCCGCCACAAAACTTCTGACGCGCTCCCTGGCGGAGCATCTTCAGCATCGGCCGGAATACTCCGGATCGTATTCCAGACTGTCAGGAATTCTTCATCGTCGAGCTGCTGCAAAGCCTCTTGCGCCTCTTCCTCTGTCGCAAACGAAAGCAGGTAAATGCTGGCCATCTCTTCTTCCGACGGCAGATTCTCTACCTCAGCCAGATGGTCGGCCAACTTTTCGCGCAAGAGCTGTGTGCGCAGGACTTCGCGATAGGTCTCTTCGCTCACGCCCAGAGCGCGATAGCGCGCGAACAGATCTCTTAACTCTTGTTGGAAACTCTCCTGCGAGACGGGCGTCGCCGTCGGGCGTTGCGTTGCTGTTGCTCCTGGTGAGGGAGTAGGCATCGGCGTCGTCGTAGGCAGCACCTCTGTGATAACGTCCGTCGGAATCGGCGTCAGCGAGGGCGTCGGCTGAATCGTCTCAGTTGGGGCGGGGAGCGGTGTTGGAGACTCGCCACCAAAGTAGCTGAACTGCTCGGCAAGCTGCTCGTCTACCTCTGCATCGGTTACCTCCAGCCCTCGTTCAGCCGCGGCCTGACGCACCAGCTCTTCATCAATCATCTGCTCCAGCATCAACTCGCCCAGCAACTCCGGTTGCTGCAGCAAAGCAATCTGCTGCTGGCTGAACTGCTGCACCAGCGCTAAATCCTGGAACGCGTCTAGCTGGTCTTCCAGGCCCAAGATGAACTGGGCGCGCTGGAAGCGTACTCGCTCTTGCCATTCATTGAGCGTAATGTCGGCGCCGTTGACAGTAGCAACTGGCTGGCGCGGTCGAACCATATATTCGACCACCACAGCTATCAGGAACACGAGAACGAGCAGACCGACAATCGCGGCCACAGCAATGCGCACATTTCGGGTCTGCCGCGCATCACGGCGCTCTCGTAACACTTCCTTGCGAGTGCGCCGTCGCGAGTCGTCCTGATTGTCTCTTTGATTTCTTTGCTTCTTCGCCATCGTTATTGTCGTTAAAACCTTCCCTGCAGGTCCTGGTCGCTAATTGCTGAACAGACGGCCGCTTCCTGCAGGTTACCGTTTATTCACTTACGAAAGGTAGAAGAGCCAGGTGCCGCGCACGCTTGATCGCCCGGGCCAGGCTGCGCTGGTGGCGCGCGCACGTTCCGGTCTGGCGGCGGGGCCGGATGCGACCATGCTCCGTAACATAACGGCGCAAGGCGTCTGCGTCCTTGTAATCGACCTCATCTACCTTATCGGCACAGAAAGCACAAATTCGCTGGCGGCGAAAGCGCCCTCTTCCTTGATAGTTTGCCATTCTAAACCTCCACGTTTAGACATCTATACTGGTCTACCAGCCGCCCGCAGCGCCGCTGCTTAGCGCCGGCAGAACAGAAATTCGTCGCTCTCTCTATTGTGGGAATATAAATGCAACCACCGTTCGACTCCGCCAACCGGCGTTTAGTAACGCCCATCAGTAATCCTGCTTTCCAAAAAGTCCAATACCGGTCAGCGTAGCGAATGGTGGCTCCCCACATTCAATTACGTTCTTAGCTGTTCTTACGGACGACGAGATGGCGCAGAATGTCATCGACAAAGAGAATCTCGCGCTCAACCTCGTCCATGCGCTGCGGTTCCATCTGTGCTTCATACAGCACATAGTATCCCTCTCGTTGGTCCTTGAGGGGATACGCAAGCGGGCGCTGACCCCAATGGTGTATGACGGGCTTGTTTGCGCCATCGTCACCGGATGTCAGCCACCCTTCGACACGCTCAATCAACTGATTGCGCGTCTCGTCCTCTAGATTTGCCTTCAAAATAATGGTAACTTCGTACTCGCGCACGTGATGTTTACCTCCTTTCCACGGAATTACTCGGGCGAGTGTTTGCCCTTGCCTCTAAGTCACTCACTACTGTCGAATGACTACGGGTCAAGAGCGGAAAGCAGTGCCTGTTATCTGGCAATGTTATTATCAGGCAGTAGCGCCGGGATAACAACGAGCTATTCTACCACAAACCACACTTTGCACAAGGTCACATCATTAATTATCATGGCTAGATGAGAATCGTGGGAGGAGATTGGGCACATGTCGCGGCGCCCAATAAATTTGCCACTTATGACACGTTATCGATTAACGCTCGTACTGAGTGCCAGCATCGCGGCACTTCTTCTGCTCTTCGCACACCAGGCGCAAGTCCCCAACAGCCAGGCCCAGGGGCGTACGGGCCTGGTGCTTGCCTTCTACTACGCCTGGTATAACCCGGGCAGCTTCGGTCCTGGAAAAACCGCTTTTCAGCCACCTGAACCATATACCTCTGGCGACGCGGGCACCATCCAGCGCCACGTCAACCAGGCACGCTCGGCCGGCATCGACGGCTTCGTCCAGAGCTGGTACGGTCCGGCAGATCCCTACACCAACGGCAACTTCCAGACCCTCCTCGATACTGCCGCGGCCAGCGGCTTCAAAGCGGCTATCGACTTCGAGCCGGCGACGTTACTAAGCAACAATGACGAGCGTGCCAATGCCCTCAAATATTTGCTTGAAACCCACGCGACCCACCCGGCCTATCTGCGCATGGACGGTAAGCCGGTCATATTCTTCTGGGCCAACTGGGCCTACTCAGTTGATGATTGGGCCTACATTCGCAGCATCGCCGATCCAAACCGCAACAGCATCTGGATAGCAGAAGGAGCCAACACCAGCTACCTTTCTGTGTTTGATGGTTTACATCTCTACAATACGGCCTGGGCGGCCAATCCTGCCGGTATTGCTTCCACCTGGGGCGCCAATACCAGGGCCGCCTCTGAAACCTATGGCGCCTTCAAATATTGGGCTGCCACAGCCATGCCCGGCTTTGACGACCGTCACCTGGGCCGAGGCGATGCCAGCGTCTATCGCGACCGGGCCGGCGGCGCATACTATCAGAATAGCTTTGCTGCCGCTGCAGCCAGCAACCCCGATCTTCTGCTCATTACCTCTTTCAACGAGTGGGCCGAAGGCAGCAATATTGAGCCAAGTGTGGAGTTTGGCAATCTCTACCTGGAGCTCACCAGCCAGCTTGTCGCCGGTTATAAGTCGGGTGGCGTGGCAGCACCACCACCTCTGCCAGAATCAACGACCCCGCCCACTGCCCAACCCCAGGAGACCCAGGCAGAGCCGACCAGTCAGGGCCAGACTCAATCATCACTCGCGTCGGCGGCGACCAATAGTTCTGCCGATGCACTGCCTACGCCTGATTCTCAGGGAAGGATCATTTACGAAGTAGCCAGCGGCGACACCCTCAGCGCCATTGCCTTTCATTTCGGTGTTACGCTTGAAGAGCTATACCGCTACAATGACCTGGACGAGAACAGTCTGCTTAGCATAGGGCAGCCCCTAATTGTCGGCTTTGAAGGTGGAGAACCGGCGGAAGGAACCCTATCTCCCCTGCCCGTTTCTGCTGCCCCTTTGCCAACCGGCGTCGAGGTCCGCGACGACGGTATGCTGGTCTACAGAGTTGAGGAAGGGGATACGTTGCTGGCTATCGCCGTCCGTAGTAACCTGGCGATGGAGGAGATTCTGGCTCTCAACGAGGGGCTTGCGGAAGATAGCTTCCTGCAGATCGGTCAGGAAATCATTGTCGGCGAACGGCGGCAGCCCCAATCAACTGGCGGCTCCACAGATCTGCCCCAGCAAGCAGCCACAGCAACCCCTGAACCGTTACCAACAGCCACTCCCACCGCAACGGCAACCATCACACCGCAACCGACGCCAACAGAAGCCATGCAGCTCTCTGCCAGCAGCGCCTCTGCTGATTTACCCCCTCTGCCTTCGCCAACCGGCGAGCCAGAAGCTCAACAAAGGAATGAGCCTGATGCTCGTAACAAGTGGGGGTGGCTCCCACTGGCCGGCGGCGCACTGATTTTAGTTGGGATCACCGGGAGCGTCTTCTACTATCTGGGTAACCGCCAGCGTCCCATCTAACTCTGCTTTTCTCTTAAGAGAGCAGGGCCGCGTCTAACACCTGGTTCAGCGAGCGGCAGCCAACAATTTCCAACCCATCCGGCACCTCGCCAAGCTTGCGGCCTGGGGTGCGCGGCACCACACAGCGCCGGAATCCAAGCTTCGCCGCCTCCTTGAGCCGGATATCAAGCTGGCTGACCGCCCGTAGCTCACCACTGAGGCCAATCTCGCCGATAAACGCCATATCCGCGTGAACTGGCTTATCACGGACGCCACTGGCAATGGCCACGGCCACAGCCAAATCGGCGGCCGGTTCATTAATCTGTAAACCACCAACCACATTCACGAAGACGTCCTTATCGTGAACCCTGACGTTCACGCGCCGTGTCAACACCGCTGTCAGCAAGAGAAGCCGGTTGTAATCGATCCCATTTGCCGTCCGTCGCGGGTTGCTAAAGGTCGTGGTCGTGGTCAACGCCTGAATCTCCACCAGTAAGGGGCGTGTTCCTTCAAGCGGAACCGCAATCGTCGAGCCGGGCGCGTTGGCCTGACGCTCGGCGAGAAATGCTTGAGAAGGGTTGGGCACCTGAACCATACCCCGTCCGGCCATCTCAAAAACGCCGACTTCACTGGTGGCCCCAAAGCGGTTCTTCACGCCTCGCAACAACCGGTAACGATGGAAAGGATCTCCTTCCAGATAGAGTACGGTATCTACTATGTGCTCCAGCACACGAGGTCCGGCGATACTGCCTTCCTTGGTCACATGGCCAACGAGGAAAACGGTTGTGCCGGTGCTCTTGGCAATTTCCTGAAATTGGCTGGCGCATTCACGAACCTGGCTCACGCTCCCAGCCGTCGAGCTTAGAGAATCGGAGTGTGTGGTCTGAATACTATCAACGATGACCAGAACCGGCGCCGTCTCTTCGATGTGTTGGAGCATCCTCTGTAGATTTGTCTCTGTTACCAGAAACAGATCCTCAGCTTCCAATTCAAGGCGATCAGCGCGCATTTTGATCTGGCGTACGCTTTCCTCACCAGAGATATAGAGAACGGAGCCGTGTAGATTGGCCATCAATGCCGCTACTTCCAGAAGAAGCGTCGATTTGCCAATACCTGGATCGCCCCCAACCAGAACCAGCGAGCCTGGGACCACGCCTCCCCCAAGCACACGCGCAAACTCATCCAGAGGCAGGTTGAGGCGATCAAAGCCATCAACCGCGACCTCATGCAGTCGTTGTGGAACACTGACCGGCATACGTACCCCTCGCCGCGAGGAGCTTTTTTCTTCGCGCTCGACGACCTGCTCCACCATTGTGCCAAATTCATTGCAACGGGGACATTTGCCCAGATAGCGTGGGGCAGTTCGTCCACAGTTCTGACAGACATAACGAGTCGTTACTTTAGCCATTCATTCCCCGGCATCTCATGTTATGGGTAAAAAGTAGGTTTGCCTAAAAACACCATTGTCGGGTAGATTAGTTGGTTGTGCAACGTTGCATATCTTCTATTAATAGCGGTGTTTCTCATATCTTGTGACCGATCTTGTATATACAGTCGTAATAAATAGTTTCTGGATTCTGGGTCTGGCTTTGCTGGTTGCAGCATTCAGTTATCACTATGATCAGGCGCAGCGAAGACAACGTTCTCTGCGCGTACAGCTCTCGGAGCCATCTTTCAATATTGCCGCCTGGGCTGCAGCCGTACTCGTGGGCATTGGCCTGGCTGGGACGAGCGCGCGAAGCTGGGAAGCCGCCATCTGGATCGCCTTTACTATTTTCAGTCTCGCGAATATCATCCTCGCCTGGCGGACACGCTCTAAAGCCGCCGAAGAGGTAACGACCAATGGAAATTAGAAGATACCTGGCCATTGTCCAACGATGGTTCTGGCTGATAATAATGGGAGCTTTGCTTGCGGGGGCAACAGCCTACTTTGTCAGTGACAACAGCCCTCGGGTTTATCGGGCTACCGCTCGCCTCCTGATCGACCAGGCCCCGGGCAGCAGCAGCGGCAATGAATACACACAGATTCTGGTGGAACAACGCCTGACCACCACCTATGTCGAGTTAATCAAACTCGATCCCGTCATGTTCGAGACAATCGAGCGGCTCCAACTACCATACACCCCTGAAGAGCTGAACTCGATGATTAGCGTATCAGCGCCGCCAGAAACACAGTTAATCGTCATTTCTGCCGAAGCGAATGACCCTCAACAGGCGACTGACCTCGCCAATACAATTAGCCAGGTGTTCATCACCCAGAACGAGGAACGTCAGACGTCGCGCTTCCAGGAGTCGATGCAGAGCTGGCAAAGTCGTATGGATGAGCTACGAGACGAGATTGCAGCCCTGGAGGCGCAAATCGCGGATTTTGGCGAACCCACCACCGGCGTCGAAGAAGCGGAACTTTCGCGCCTGGAAACCAGCCTGCGCGAAGCCGAGATCAGCTATACAGAAGCGTTTAACAACCTGGAGCTTCTACGGGTTGAAGAAGCGAAAGGGCTTAACAACGTCATTCTTGTAGAACCAGCCCGTCCTTCAGATAACCCCGTGCGTCCTCGCCCTCTGTTAAACGGCCTGTTGGCAACGTTTGCCGGGGGATTGGTTGCACTGGGCATCGTTCTACTCATCGAATATCTGGATGACTCGGTGAAATCACCAGAACAGATCGAGGAGAACGTTGGGCTTTCCACGCTAGGAGCGATTGCCATAATCAAAGGCAGTGAGAGCGGTCCCGAGCGCTTGATTGCCCACAATAAGCCGCGTGACCCTATTTCAGAAGCCTACCGCGTTCTGCGCACCAACCTCAGTTTCGCGGCTGTAGACAACGGGTTACAGGCGTTCCTGGTCACCAGCGCCTCGCCCTCTGAAGGGAAATCTACCACCGTCGCCAACCTGGCCATCGTCATGGCTCAGACCGGCAAGCAGATTATTGTTGTGGACTCTGATTTGCGGCGCCCTACCTTGCACGATACGTTCGACGTACCGAATAGCCGCGGGCTGACGACGGCGCTTCTCGATAGCCAGCGTCCGGTCAGCTTTTATCTTCAAGACAGTGGCATCAACAACCTCAAGATCTTGACCAGCGGCCCAATTCCCCCCAATCCGGCCGAGCTACTTAATTCGCAACGCATGAGCCAGATTATCGCTGAGCTAAAGAATGAAAGTGATACGGTCATTTTCGATACGCCGCCCGTTCTCTCTGTGGCCGATGCCTCAATTATTGCGCCCAGGGTTGATGGCTCAGTCCTGATCGTACAGTCTGGCAAGACGCGTCAGGCAGCACTCGAGCAGGCTGTCAACACCCTATCCAGGACCAATGGTCATCTGCTGGGAGTGGTCTTGAATCAGGTTGTAATGGGCCGCTCCGCCTACTATTACTATCATAAATATGAGTACGGCCCGCCCGAGGGCCGACGCCTTTCGTCACGCCTACCGGCGTGGCTGAGTGTGTTGAGCAGGCGTTCATGAGTGAAGCCGTACCCGCAACAGGAGAACGTTCGTCAGAGAGAATCTTGATTATTCTGGGCGTTCTCTGGCTGTTAATGGCAGCCGCTATCGTCGTTTCTCAACTTTCAGGCAACAACCCCATTAAGATCGAATGGCAAACTGCTACTGAGGTCAACACGGCCGGATTCAACATATACCGCGCGCCGTCCGAGGCGGGACCATTTACCCGCATTAACCCCGAGCTTATCCCTGGCGAAGGGAGCACTGTCTCGGGAGCGTCCTATACCTTTATTGACGAAAATGTGGAAGCAGGTCAGACTTACTGTTATCGGCTGGAAGATGTGGAGCTAGACAACAGCACGCAGCAACATGAGATATTCTGTGATACAGTTCCAGCGTCAGGATGGTGGGCACCGGTGACTGTCGCCTTTAGTGTCATTGCCGGAATGCTCTTGTTAGTTAAGGGGCTACGAGCAGAAAAGAGTGGCTAGAGCCGTTCATCCCTACAACTGATTTCGCTCTCGGTTTGGCCCACTACTGGCTTATTATCCATGTGAGTTGTCAGCCTGATCGAACAAAAACTCACTCAAGCGTATTGTTATGGAGATAGCACGATGGCTCATTACATTCGCCGTCACTCGATTTTGGGCGTGGCCCTTATCTTGACAGTCATCATCGCACTTTATGGACAATCATGGAGCGAAGCGAGCGGTTCGACCACTGTAGGAAGCAATGATGACAGCGCGTCCACAGTCGCTGCGTCTACGGCCACTGCCCGGCTAATCCACTCCGATTCCGCAGGGCTTCGCCTCCAACTTGATGTGCCGCAATATACAGTGGACCGCACAGGCAACGTCTCTGCCCTTGGTCTGACGCACATCACCCAGGAAGAAGGCGCCCCGGCCCTCCCCTATTACAGCACACTGATCATACTACCTCCAGAAGCAAGCGTTGAAATTGCCGTCTACACCGGCTCTCCCGAGCGAAAAAGCGTGGCGAATGTCAGGCCAGCGCCACGGTCGGTCGTCACCATAGAAGACGACACATTACTACACAGCCACAGCGTGATAGATACGACCTACGAGCAAGACCCCGCGGTTTACGGCGTTGATGAACCATACCCCAACCTTGTTTATCGTCTGTCCGAGCCAATGTACTATCGCGACTTGCGCCTGGTGCGGCTGGAACTGTTTCCCCTGCGCTATCAACCTGCCAGCCAGATCATGGAACATTCACCTACGATGGAGGTGACGCTCACCTTCACCGGGGCACAGTTAGACCAGATGCGACCAGCTGGCGGCTCCTCTATGGCTACCGACAGTGTCATTGCCCCCCACATCCTCAATTACGGAGATGCAGAAAAATGGCGCAGCCTTCCCACCGGCCCGGAGACAGCAACCTCTATGCTGCCAGTCGGCAAGGAGACATTTAAGATTGAGGTTAACGAGGACGGCATCTACGAGATCGGGCGCGATGACCTTGCCGCTGCGGGGATGAACGTCGGCGCAGTTGACCCTGAAAAAATCGAGATGATGTACCGTGGGGAACCTGTCGCCTATCAGCTTGTAAACAACAACAAGAACGGCGTCTTTGATGCCAATGAGAAAATCCGTTTCTACGGCTGGGCCTTCGACGGGCCGCGAACCGAAAGACAGTTCATCACGAACAATGTGTATTGGCTGTGGGCCGATGGCAACCCCACCCACATCGCCCAAACTGAGTCTGACACGAATGCTCCCCTGGCGCAAAGTTATCTGGCCAGCGTAACTCATGAACCCGACATCGTCTATTATGATACGCTGTCAACCAACTGGGAAAACGCTCCAAATGAACCAGATGCCTGGTATTGGAATTATTACGAGAAAAGACCAGGCATTACAGAATTACACACGGTTCCAATCACCTTAAGTGCACCGGCCACAGTAGATGAGAATGTCAAAGCAACGGTCACTGTAGAATTTACAAGCCATAAACGTAAGGAAGAGTCGGACCAACTCCTTCACGACGTCGATATCTACTTAAACGACGACACCGATAATGCGAGCAATAAAACCTGGACCGGCGTCAGAAATGTCAATATAACAACGACTGTACCGATTACGCTCCTTCACGATGGGACCAACACAGTACATATGCAGTTCAACACTCAGAACACATTGATACTGACTCGATACTACCTCAACGGTGTTCGCGTCGATTACCATCGGCTGTTCGTAGCCGAAAATGAACAGCTAATTTTCCACGATGAAGGTTCAGTGTACAGTTATCGCGTGGAAGGCTTCAACAATGGTAATGGTGCGGATGTCACCGTCTGGGAAATCAGCGCCCGCCAGCGACCGGTAATTCTGACAAATGTTCAGGTAAGCGGTACCCAACCCTATAGCTATCACTTTGGTACAGGGGCAGCAGATAATACCTTCATCGCCACCCACGCGGGAAATCTCAAGACGCCTGAATTGATTGAGAAGTACGTACCCACCAGCCTCGATCCGCCCGACGGAAGAGCCGACTGGGTTGCCATAGCCTATGGCGACCTGATTCCCGCCCTTAACCCATTGGCAGCACACAGAACGAATCCAACATTTGGTGGCTTCGATACACACATTGTCGATGTCAAAGACGTTATCAACCAGTATGGTTTCGGTCTACCCCTCCCTGCTGCCATTCATGATTACCTGGTGCACGCCCTACAGAGCTGGTCCCTGGCTCCCCGTTACGTGACGCTGGTAGGAGATGCCACGGTTGACCCGCGTCAGATCTGCCGAGATATCCCCCATCGTGAATGTACTGCACGAGGCATTAGCGAACAGACAAACTACGTTCCCACCGACCTGCTATTCAACGACCGCTACCGTGCTCATGTTGTCAGTGATTATACCTACGCTCTACTGGCCGGTGATGATCTAATTCCCGACGTCGCCGTCGGCCGTATTCCTGTAGAGACAAGCGCAGAACTGGCCATTGTTGTAGAGAAGATTATCGGTTATGAAACACAGCGTCTAACCCTATACCCCTGGCACAGGCAAGCGCTCTTTGTTGCAGACAATTCTGACGCAGCAGGCGACTTCTGTGCGGCCAATCAGGCTGTCGCTGAACACCTGCCATCCTCCTGGTCACAGACTCATCTATGTCTTCCTGGGGAGTCAGACGATGCCATTGAGGCTATGCGAGGCGACATATCAAACGCCGTCAACAACATAGATGCAGGTACGACCTTTGTCAACTATCGTGGGCACGGTGCAATCGAGCAATGGGCGCACCAATTAGGCGGCACTACGGTCGTTGTTGGCGACGAAGATATACCTATATCTGCGATATGGATGAACGCCGACAAGCCTGTCATCGTCCTCAGCATGGATTGCCACGATGGCAATTTCACACGGCCTTCTCTCCTCAGTTTTGCCGAAGGATTGTTGAAACTGGAACGGCGTGGTAGCGTTGCTCACTGGTCTAGTACCGGCCTCGGCTTGGATTTCGAACATGATGTACTGCATCGAGCATTTTACGATGCGATATTCGACATGGGCCTGGGTCGTATCGGAGACGCCATCGACTACTCAAAGATTGCTTACGTACAAAAGAACTATCACGACTCGCAGCTATACTCCTTTATCCTCCACGGTGATCCCGCCATGCTAACCGTTCACGGCTTAGATGTTCAGGGCTTATATGACGTATACTTACCAACACTACATAGCGATTAACACTCGTTAAGCGTCAGAGCATTTGGCAATCATGACCGCTACAATAAACTCAGTCAATTCGAGCGCCAGAGTGTCCATATGCAACAGTTAATTCGACCATTCTTACGCCTATTTCTGCTCCTCGCAGCCTTTCTGCTGAGCATATTGCTGCTGCCTGTTGCCGCTGCCAGCCCCACGTTCAACGTAACGTTGGTCTATTTCCGAGGACAAGGGCTGGACAACGCAGCCCGCCTCGAATGGCGTACTGCGTCAGAAGACGGTACCGCTGCCTATAAGATCGAACGCGGTGACAGCGAGGACGGTCCATTTGAGTATCTCTCCGATATTGGCATCATTGAAGCACGTGGCTCGCTCTCCTATGGCGACACTTATGATGCGACCGATAACACGGCGCAGAATGGCCAGACATACTGGTACCGCCTGATTGAGATTGAGTTTGATAACAGCGAGCGTGTGCTGCACACAACCCGCGTCGAGATAGCTCCGCCGCCAACACCCGAACCGATTGGAGGGGGCACAGATCAGCAAGAAAACACACCAGTTCCCACCAGCACCAGCGCCGCCACCAATACGCCCGCATCCGGTAGCAATGGGGATAATGACAACAACGGCAACTCAGGAACCAATGCGTCTGGCACGCCAACAGCTACCGGGTCGAGCAACCAGGTCACCAACACACCGGCCCCGTCTGCAACTCGTGGCAACCGCCCCACAAATACACCGCCCCCTCCGCCAACGCGCATGACATTCAACAGTGGTAACACTGCCGAGGCGGCAGGGCTTAACGAAGAAGCGGAGGTTATCGCCCAGATAACGCCGGGTGTAGATTCTTACCCCGGTCCCAATGACGATGGCGGCGGTACAGGTTCAGAGGAGACTTACCCTGCCCCACCCCCTGAAAATGACAATGGAGTGGCGGCTGACCCTGCCAATAGCTATCCGCCAGGCGCCGGTGGCGGTAATGCTGGCAATGTCAGTAATTCTGACAGCTCCGCAGTCGGTAGTGGGCGCGCTGTGGGCAGCGGCTCCAGTTCGGTCGAGGGGCAGGAACAGGAAACACAGCAGGGGGGAAGCGGTGCCCGAAGTCGCCTCCTCCTCTGGGCCGGATTCATCGTCTCCCTGCTAGTTTTTATAGGGGGCGCCGCTTTTGCCATCATGCTCTCGACTCGCCAACGCCACAATAATCCCTGATAAATTTCATGAGCCACCGTTGCCTGCGGCGCATCAGTGGCGCGCCGGTCATCGTTGTCACCATCATCATGTTGCTGGCGGCTGCCTGTCGCACAACCGCCCCGCGTCCCCCAGATGAGCAAGCATCAGCATTACGTATCCTGGTCAGCACAGATGGTGTTTACCGCATTACCACGGGCGAGCTACAGCAGGTGGGCTTCCCGACTGAGCCATTCGATCATGAGCATCTGCGCCTTTCCTCCGACGGCGATCCTGTTCCCTTTCTTGTAAATGCAGAAGGGCTAATCTTCTACGGACAGGGGACTGACAGCCGATATACGCGCTACCGCCCTTATATTCTCGAGCATGGCCTGTCCGGTGTGCCGTTCGAAACGTTGTCCGCACCGCAAACAGAAGGGCCGCAGATAGAGCAGATCGAGCGTACGCTCCATCTGGAAGAAAACCGTGACTATGTCAGCGATGCTGTCATTCAAGAAGGCGTCGAACCCTGGTTCTGGCAGACCATACAGCTACAGTCATCCGCCACTATAGAGTTCGAGCTGCCAGCCGTGTCTGACGGTGGGGGCGAAGCGCATCTGCAATTATACGGTACCACCCATAATCCCAGGGTTGATCCTGACCATAGCCTCGGCTTTTCCATTAACGGCTATGATGGACCATCTATCACATGGGATGGGCAGATCATCCATAATCGCGTGATTCCCCTGGCCGCAGGCACCTTACAAAATGGCGGCAATGCCATCACCCTTGAGAATCTGCCAGAGGAATACCTTGACCTGATGAGGCTGGATTGGATCACTATCAGGTACAACAGCGAGCCTGTCGCAGTTGATGATCACGTAGCGTTTACCGGGGTTGAAGGAAATCTGATCCTGCGTGGCTTTAGCGGTGAGCCAACCATCATCGAGGTTTCTACTCCTAACTCACCACGCCTGCTCACAGAGTGGGCCTATGATCCGGACGGAGTACAGCTCGGCGTGACCAACGAAATGGAAATCATCGCCGTAGGTCCAGACGGCTACCTCTCCCCTGCCGCAATAACACCGCTGCGCCATCAGCCCGGTTGGGAAGAGGCAGAGCAGCAGGCCGACCTGATTATCATCACAACGGACCAGCTCGCACCGGCACTGCAACCATTGGTCGAAGCGCGCCAGGAACATGGTCTATCGGTCTCCGTTATCCCCGTAGAAGAAATATATGATACTTTTGGATTTGGTTGGCAAACGCCAGATAGCATCACCGCCTTCCTGGCCCACGCCCTCGAACATTGGGCGCAACCAGCCCCTGCCTATCTCCTGCTGGTAGGCGATGCAACCACTGATTATCGTGGCTATCTGGCGGAGCGGCCCGAGCACCCGACACCATTACCGCAGAATGTCATTCCACCGGCACTGGTTCCCGTACGCTTTGGGGGCGAGACGATCAGCGATGCGCGGCTGGCCGATGCAGACGGCGATGGCAAACCCGATCTTGCCGTAGGTCGTTGGCCAGCCGACACAGTGCAAGAAGTTGAACGGCTTGTTGAGCGTACGCTGGCCTATGAAAGCGGAACGGCAACCAACCAGACCCTGTTTGCAGCCGATGGAACCAGCACTGAGTTCATACGCCTGGCCGAGCGCGTGCTTTCGCTATCGGAGCAGCTCGAGCGATGGCGCAGC
>CAZRTM010000013.1:43620-52618 GCA_964602995.1 uncultured Ardenticatenaceae bacterium | reverse complement strand
GCCGCCAGCCCAACGCCGCTCCATAGGAGGCGGTTCCTGAGCACGATGCCCTCCAGCTCCAGCAGGCGCGTCGCTTTCTCAACCGGTGTCCATAAACGCGCCAGCTCTGATAGGATGAAGTGGACGCCAATCGGATCCAGCAGATTCGCCAGGTCCGGTCGCCCCTGCAGGACCAGGAACAGGCCCACAACGTAGGACATGGAGAACAGGAACATGCTTCCCAGATAGCTTGTCATCGGCCGGCCGATCCATGCCGCCAGCGAAAACTGGACCGCCGTCGCCAGGAAGGCGTTCGGTAGCGCGATAAAGGCGTAGGCTGTCAGATAAGCAGCCGGCCGAAACGGACCGACAACGTCGGGATGTACGCCAGGCACAGTGACGGCCAGCAGGTTCGCTACCGGCACTGCGAGCAGGATCAAGGCATTGAGAACAAACGCGGCGAGGAATCGCCCCCCGAGGTAGGCGCTCTTGCTGACCGGGGCTGTGTAGGTGAGGGGATACACTCCCGTCGCCACGTCCCTCGCTCCCGATTCCCCGGCTATGACCCCGGCCACCAGCAGCCAGATCAGACTGGCCGTTACCGTAGCGCCCACGATGACAAATGGGGAGTTGAGAAAGAAGTCGCCGTAAAGTGCATCGGAGAGAGAGCCTTCTCTCGTGAACAGGTACGCGAATACGAGCAGGGCAGCGAAAATCAACCAGGGCCAGATACGGCGTACCTGGTAAGCCAGCTCAAAGCGAAAAATCTCCCAGAACTTCATGGCGTCGCCTCGGCCATCGGCTGGTCACGGCGCCGGCCGATATAACCGGCCATCGTGCTAAAGTAGACGTCTTCAAGGTCCGGCTCCACAGGCTCAAAACCAGATCCGGGCGCGCTCTCACTGTAGACATGCACAACAGTACGCCCGGCCAGGAGCTGCGTGGATACCACCTGGTGCGCTCGCTCTAACTCAGGCAGTTGTTCCTTCGCAACCACACGGCGCCAGATGCGGCCCCGCAGCTCTTCAACCATGCGCAACGGCTCGGCCTCCAGCAAGATCTGCCCCTCGTCTATGATGGCCATCCGCGTACATAGCTCGCTGACATCCTCGACGATGTGCGTGGAGAGGAGGACGATGCTGTTCTCGCCCAGCTCGCTCAACAGGTTCAGAAATCGCGCGCGTTCGGCCGGGTCGAGACCGGCCGTCGGTTCGTCTACGATCAGCAGCTTCGGATTACCCAAAAGCGCCACGGCGACGCCAAAGCGCTGCTTCATACCACCCGAAAAGCCTCCCAACTTCTGCTTGCGCACCGGATACAGGTTCGTCTGCCGCAGCAGCGCCTCCACAACTTCCTTGCGCACCCGCCGCTCGGCAATGCCCTCCAACAAGGCGAAATGCTCAAGCAACCTCTCTGCGCTCACTTTGGGGTAGAGGCCAAACTCCTGCGGCAGGTAGCCGAGCAGCCTGCGTACCTCATCCTTCTGCTTCAGCACGTCGATCTCGCCCAGACTGATACTTCCTTCATCCGGCTCCTGCAGTGTGGCAATAATGCGCATCAACGTCGACTTGCCCGACCCATTAGGGCCAAGCAAGCCGTACATACCCACCGGAATCGTGAGCGAAACATCCTTCAGCGCTTGCACGCCGTTGGCGTAGGTCTTGGATATGTTGCGAATGGCTAATTCCACGGATCTCTCCTTTAAGGCAAAGTGCTGCGATGGCACAGACTCTCTCCTACCAGAGGCGCCCCTTTGATCGCGAAGTGGACCGCATCGGTCAATCTGGGAAAGAGTAAGGGATTACGCGCGTTGGTGCCATAGTCCGAGTCCATATGGAGATACACTCAGGTGCTTGACGGCTCACGCAGAACACGCCAGAACAGCCCATATCCCCCATCCCCCGTTTATTACAACAATTGATTGTCGCTCGCCTGCTCCACGTTGGCAACTGCCGCAAGAAGCAAAAAGACCCCCGAGTGTTCGAGGGTCTTTCTGGGTTTTTCTTAGGCGGACCCACGTCGTACACGACGCTAGCTAGCCCAGTTCAAAAGTGGTCACGCTATACCAATTTTCGTAGGGTAACTCCAACTCCTCTTGCGTGACCATTCGATACATCCGCGCTGTCTCAAAAACCTTGCTCATTTGATGGCGTTTTGCCAGCTCCACTGCCGCAGGATTAACAGAGGGTACATCGAGAAATATCGTCGTCCCCGGTTCAAGACAACTGCTTCCAGCATTAAAAAGCAGCTCGGCAAGCTGTTCATTGTGGGCAAAGAGCGGTCCGATCTTATATCCCACCCGGCATTTGCGAAGAACGATATAACCGGCAAGCGCCTCATTCTCTATCACGCCCAAAGCGATGCTCTCCGGCTGCTGAATCCAGCGGTGAAGGAACTCAGGCCTGGGCGCACGGAACATATCCCCATCAAACGCTTCTACCTGCGCAAAAGGGACCTGCGACAACTCGACAATGCGCCGGTCAACCGACTTATTCTGCCTTGCTTTTCCCTCGTAACGAACATTGCAAAAAGCACGTCGAAATCCCCATTGCTCGTATTTTGGCTCCTGCTCAAGAACGCCATCCAGCCCAACATCCCGACCCTCCAGGTAGCTCATCCCCTGCGTAAACAGGTCAAGACCATATCTCCTGCCTCGAAACTCAGGGTGAACGATATAAAGCCCCAAAAACCCATAATGTTCACCATATCGCACGACAGAAAGAGAACTGACCGGTCTATCATCCACCAGCCCAACGAAAAACCCCTCACTATCAGCCGCATAAAAACAGTCTGCATCATACAAACCCGGATTCCACCCCTCCTCAGCCGCCAGATCAATCGCAAACTGCACCTCATTCCGATTCATGCGACGAACGGTGTATTCCTGCTTTGACATCATTCCCTCCTGTGGCTACGAGAAACAACAAGTTGTTATGGCTTGGATGAAAGAGAGAGCTGCCGTATTCTCAACCGTGCCGGCCGTCAAAGCCCTGAGGAGAACACGCCAGGGTAAACGATACCATATTTTGTGGGGGTGTTCGAGGGGGATTCAAGAGAGTTTAGAAGCGGTGGCGTGGGGAGGCGCGTAGCAGACGTTTGCAGCAGTAAGGGAGGTGGATAAGCACACTCTTCCTCTTACCAAGCAGTATTGCAGAGCAATACTTTCGATGTCCTAACTACATTACTTCCAGTTACTCAGAAACTCCAGCCAGTTCTCCATCTCCTGGGCGGAGCGATCATCCAAGAGTTTGAGCAACCGACGTACAATTTGGCCAACATGAACTTGATCTGAGACTATGATACCTGCATGCTGGCGTCCTTCACGAAGCCATACTGTATGAAGCCGGACAAAGTCCCTGGTATTAAATGTAAGAACTGTGCGCTCCATGTCCGATGCGTAAGCGAGGTGCTTTTCATCGGCAACGCTGACAAGTCCAGCTTCATGAGCGCTAATAATATCAACATTACGGGCGCGGAGGGCATTTATCAAAGAACGACTGAGCGTATCTTCATCGAGATAAAGTCGTATTGGATCAGTCAAGCCGGACTTCTTTCTTTAGAACCTCTTCCAAATTGGCCATGATATCGGCCTCAATTTCTTCACGATTGAGATGGTAATAAGTGAGAGCCGCATATACGCCTGCCAGCTCTAAGGACATTTCGTCGGCGATTTCCTCAGGAGTCAGACCAAGTTTGTAGTGCCCGACGACTGTGCGGACTGCTACTCCAGTTCCAGCTATAACAGGACGACCATGATGAAGCTCGGATGTCGAGATAATCATCCTCTCCAACGTATTCGGGTTTGTCATTTATCATCCCTCGATTAAACAAACAAAGCCTACAAGAATTGATTATAACATAATAGGTGCTGACAGCAGGCTGTGGTCCCGACCTATGTTCAAACCGGGAAGATTTTCCAGGCAGGTTCTACGTACACAAACCTAAAACCGCTTTGGAGGAACGATAAATTGAGGACCAGCCGGATGCATATTGACTACTTCTCCATAACTCTCGAGCCACTGTTCAAACTGCCTAAAGAGCCGCAGCCTCTCATCTGGTGGCTGCCGTATTCTCAACCGTGCCGACCGTCAGAGCCGTGAGGTGGATACGCCAGGGTAAACGATACCATATTTTGTGGGGTGTTCGAGGGGGAAGTCAAATTAAGGTACCCAGCTAGCTTTCCGGAGCCGGGCGTGAGAGTAGATATAGCTTACTGTTATACCCTTTGGCTCCTCACTAGCGAAGCATTAAGCCTACAACCACCTAAGCAATATTCCATAAACATCATGCGAACCAATCCAAAACCACACAACTTTTCCGCCCGGTGTTCAGCAAGCCTCCTCGGCAAACCTTGCCAATTCATTTCAGCTCTCTGCGAAAAGTGTCTCCCGGCGTTCTTCGAACTCTATCTCCTTCAACACAATCGCGGCGGTCACATCCTGTTCATAGTCTGGCAATTCTGAAGACATGCTGTTGGACCCTATCATTGACAGTAGTTAAGTCCAATCAGGACTAGAAGGCATTTGAAATCCGCGGCCCGCTACACCATCAGGGCCCAGATGTTGGAGGAATCTGCACCAAGCGACGTTGGCTTTAAAATACCCGCGTGCTTGAGAATGCTTTTGAACTGATAGTAGGAGCGAGAGCGGTAATGCTTCTCCTCTGCCTTCTCCCATTGAATTCTACCCCGGTTGTCCTGTAGTTCTGCCACAGCCTCGGGAAGTAAAAAGAAAATGGGAGCTAGAGCATGATCAAGCTGGTCACAAGCCAGGGCAAGTCCTGCAAAGGTAGCTGTATGATCTGGGGATTTCTCCAAACCTTCGATGATTAGGCGTACTATTTTGTCTTCCAGCAAAAGCAGTCTCAGAAGCGCCGCTTCACGAGGGTAGTATTGAGCAAGCGTCTTTTTCCCACTCTTTGTACCTACTCGCTGATGTACTTCGGCCCAAGCACGCAAATTATCTGGCAGAATCTGCTTCGCTGCCTCTCCCACAGGAGTTAGTTGCACAATCCCGCCCTGTATACGCACCAACCCAAGTTTCTGTGCGCCTTGGAGCGCCGCCTTCCAGTCCTTCGGCATTGGATATTCACCGATCAACCTTGGTAGTTACTCGATCATATACTGGACTCGCGATTTAAGTGCGATGGCCCAGGTAAGATAATGTGTAGGAACATTGTAAGTGTAGGTCTGGGCAGATGAGACCTGGATGACACTCTCCATCTGCCGCTCGATATATCGGTAAGGTCCTCGTAGTGGCATTAATGCATGGGGAAAGTGAGCTATCTTAACAGTATCGCTGACTGCGAGTAGCCCTACATTCTTTTGTTGCGCAAAGCTGATGATGCTGTCACCTAGTACGCTTGCATCCGCTGCAAGAAAGCTGTAATGGAATCCCTGCTGATAAATCTCTGCCTGTGCTAACCCTTTGATGAGATCTGATTCCCCTTTTGCCTCCACCGCAAAGAGTGTCTCTCCATCGTCTAGTTGGCCAACAAGATCCGGATGCATGACAAAATCACCGAGATCGAGTATGAAACGCTGGAAGGGCGTAAGCTCAGAGTAGAAGGAAAGAGTTGGATGGGCATCAGTAAAGAGCCGTACAACGCGCTGATTACCGAGCTGTTGGGACCGAAGAAAAGCGTGTGTTTTGAGGACAACGCTCAGCTCATTCATATGCCGAGGGTAAATCGTTTATCCAAGAATGCAGTTACTGTGAGTTCATTCCGATTCAACTCGGAGACGGTTGTATATCACAAGACAGTAGAAAACAAAAAGACCCTCGACAATATCGAAAGGTCTTACTTAAGGCTGGAACGACGGGAGTCGCGCATACACGCGCAAAATATCAATTCTAGTACTCTTGCCCGCGCACATAATATCAGTCCGTTTCGGCTCTCCACCCCTCAATCAAGGACTAGGTTCTCAAAAATCTCGTGATACTTCTTAATGAAATCGTCTGACGCCAACACTTCTAACCGTGCTTTGGCAAAATCCTCGATATTCCGGGTTATAATCGCATCTAGTCCGTGGGCCTCTGCGCTCGCATGCTGAACAGCATCCTCAAAGTCCTTAAATCCTAACACCAGCGCGGACTCCAAGATACTCTGGTTTACCATCGTCACAGGAAGTGTTCCTATTAACTTGTGAACTGCTTGTGCTGCTATCTCGCGTCCCTGCAGCTTACGCGCAATGTAAAACAGATTGACCGGCGTGATAGCTGATACATATGCGGTCAATCGCTCTTCTTCATGTGCTTTCCAAATGAGCCCCGCATCGTTGACAAACGGCTCCCGGTCGAGGAAGATATCAAGAATCACATTCGTGTCGATCAGAATGCGCATTAAGCATACTTCTCAATCAAATAATCCGTATACCCGTTTTCGATCTCCTCATCAGTGGGAGCCGGTCCCTCTACGTTGAGCATTCCGCGTACCTCAGCCAGCGATGCTGGCCGCACGCCCCTCCCAGGAAAATCAGCCCGTAGTGACGACGTTAGAACTTCCAGCAGGGACAGACGTTCTTCGAGCGGCAGCGTTTGAATTGTCTTCACTAACTCTTGGTAAGTCATATCGTCCTTCTGGTTCGTAGATACTGAAGCTATTGTTACTCCAATTGTACCATATAGTTACATTTCACGGGTCGTCAGTGTCAGGGAAGGCTGCTCTGGTCACCCCCATGATATATCCTCACCAGCACCTTATAAAACAAAAAGACCCCTCGACAACATCGAGAGGTCTTGCTTTCGGACGGGAGCGACGGGGTTCGAACCCGCGATCTCTGGCTTGACAGGCCAGCGTGTTAACCACTACACCACGCCCCCTTGTGAAGCGAGTCGTAGTCTACCAGAGGTTCACTGAACTGTCAATAGAAGTTGTATAAGAAACAAAGTGGGTGGTGTGGGTGCTGCGCTGGAGGTCAGGATAGGCGCCCTGCATCTGCCGTGAATTACAATCCTACTTCTTCCGCAGCGCCTTCGCCCTCCTCACCAGCGCCCGGTTCCTTTTGCAGCAGGAGGTCGGCGGCGGCCATTGCTTCTTCTGGAGGCAGGGCCACGTCCCAGGAGAATGGTTCTGCGCCTTCATAGCTCAGGGTGATCACACGACCCTTCACAGCATAGGGAGCGCTACGGGCAGGGTCCGTGGGGCCGAAGATGGCCAGCGTTGGGCACCCTACCGCGGCGGCAACGTGCGTGGGACCCGTGTCATTACCGACGTAGAGGTCGGCCATCTCGCACAGAGCACCCAACTCGCCCAGGGACAACCGGCCGGCCAGGTTGGCGACGGGCGCTGAGATGAAACCGGCGATCGTCTGCATGATGCTATTGTCGGCGTCGCGGCCCACCAGCAGCAGCCGGGCACGGTGCTTGCGCAGCAGATGGTTGCCCAGCAGCGCAAACCGCTCTTCCGGCCATCGCTTCTCTGGGTTGGGGCCTAGAGGACTGTCACCGCCGCCCGGGTGCATCACCACCAGCGGCGTATCGCCCAGCCACTCCAACTCTTCCACCAGCAGTTCCGTCACACGAGCACGGTCACTGTCGCGGGGATAGAACTCCGTCTGTCCTACAGCTTCCGCGCCCAGCGCCTGCGCCAGGCTGAGAGCAATGGCGCCCCTGTTCTGCAGCTCGGGCGCGGGCCGCACCGCCAGCGTGTGCGAAAAGCCGCGCCCGCCCCCGCTTAACCCGATGCGCTGCGGGATTTTGGCCATCCAGGCCACCAGCGCCAGCAGGCTCGATTCGTTCGGAATGAAGCAGGTGTCGTACCCCCGCTCCTCCATGCGCCGGGCAAACTCCCGCATCTCGCCCCAGGTACAGTCTGGCAACCCCACGCGCCCGCTATCCACCAGCTCCGTTACCCGCGGATTGCTGACCACCGCCGGCCGCGCCGACTCATGCACCGCCCAGTCAAACTGCGCATTGGGGTAAGCCTCACTCAACGCCGACAGCAACGGCGTCGTCAACATCACCCGGCTCAGACAGCAAGGCTGCAAAATCAGCGCCTTCTGCGGCGGCAAAGCCCCCTGCTGCCGCCCAAAAAGGTGAAATGGGATGCTGGCAAGGCGGGCGGCGGTGGAAATGAGTGCGTTATCTTTCATAGAATGGAGATTGGAGGATTAGAGATTGGAGATTGGCTTTTGCCGCAGATGCCCTGGTGCGGGGAACGCAGATGAACGCAGATAATTTGTGGTTCGTAATAGGGACTTCAGTGCTCTTCCGCGAAAAGCGCTAAAGCGCCCACGACAAACCAATAACAACCATCTGCGTTCATCCGCGTTCATCTGCGGCAAAAATCTCTAATCTCCAATCTCCAATCTCTACTCAACCGTAATCAACTCCTTCATCTGTTCAAACTTGCCCGGTCCAATACCCGGTACGTCCATGATAGCCTCGATGGTGGCGAAAGGCCCGTGGGTGGTGCGGTGGTCGATGATGTTTTGGGCCGTGACGGGGCCAACGCCGGGGAGGGTGTCTAGCTGCTCCAGGCCGGCGGTGTTGATGTTGACAGGGCCTGTGGAAGCTGGCTCGTCGCTGGAAGCAACAGAATTGCCGGGGGCCAATTGGGAAGGGCTGACCAGGACAGGTTGTTCGCCATTCTGTACCTCCTCCAGCGTCGGAATGTAGAGGTGCATGCCGTCGCTCAGAGGTTGGGCCAGATTGATGAGCTGTGAGGCGGCATCAGGGGCGAAGTCGCCGGCTGCCTGCACCGCATCGGCGGCAATGCTGTTCGGCGGTAACACGTAAACGTCAGGGAACTGCACGGCTCCACTGACGTAAACGCGCAATGGCGTCAGGGTCGGTGTTGGCTCAGGCGTTGGAGTAGGCGATGGCGTCGCCGTGGGCGCTGGCGGCTCAATCGTCACCGGTTGCGGCCGCGTACGCTGCAACATCGTCGCCGCGGCAATAGCAAACACAGCTCCCATCAGCGCCCCCACTAGCGTCCAGCCTACACCAACCTGCTTCTTCATTGTAACCCTCCCGGTTTGGTCGGTGATCAGTATACAGTTGGCAGTTGTCAGTTATCA
>CAZRTM010000013.1:39405-43520 GCA_964602995.1 uncultured Ardenticatenaceae bacterium | reverse complement strand
TGCACGGTTTACCGTCCACCATCATCCCTTCACCACCGCGGCCGGCACAATCCGCGCGACCTTGCGGGCGATGCCGGCATTATGGACCACCTCAATGACGCGGTCCACATCTTTATAGGCAATTGGCGCTTCTTCAGCCAGGCCCGACATACTGCCAGCACGCACGCGCACGCCAGACGCTTCCAGTTCGCCGCGCAACTCCTGGCCGCGCACCTCGCGCTTGGCCTGGCGGCGGCTCATGGTGCGGCCCGCACCGTGGCAGGAGGAACCGAACGTCTGTGCCATGGAGCCTTCCGTGCCCACCAGCACCCAGCTTGCCGTACCCATCGACCCCGGCACCAGCACCGGCTGGCCGATGTCGCGGTAGACGCCGGGCACCTCGGGCCGGCCGGGGCCAAAGGCGCGTGTGGCTCCCTTGCGGTGCACACAAAGCTCCATCCGGCGGCCGTCTACCTCATGTTCCTCAACCTTGGCTATATTGTGCGCAACGTCGTAAATCTGGTAAACCCAGGGCTTGACACCCTGCCCGGCGAGCACGTCCTGGAAACCACGGCGGATCAGGTACGTCAACACCTGCCGGTTACAGAAGGCAAAGTTAGCCGCCGCACGCATCGCTGCCAGATAATCCTGCCCCTCTGGGCTGCTCAACGGCGCGCAGACCAGCTCACGGTCCGGCAAGGTGATGCCATACTTATGCACACTCTTTTGAAAAAGCTTCACGTAGTCGGTACATATCTGGTGGCCGAACCCGCGCGACCCGCAGTGGATCTGTACGACGATGCGACCGGGCGACAGACCCATGCGATCCGCCGCCTTTTCGTCGAACACCTCTTCCACCACGTCCACTTCAATGAAATGGTTGCCCGATCCCACCGTACCGATCTGGTTACGCCCTCGTTCCTTGGCCCGCGCGCTCACTTTGGATGGATCGGCACCGCCGATGCGACCACTTTCCTCCGTGCGTTCCAGGTCAGCTTCTGTGGCCATCCCCTTTTCCAGCGCCCAGCGCGCCCCCTTCCGCGCAATATCCTCTACCTCGGCAGTGCTCAACCGGAATTCACCGCCCTGGCCCAGGCCACTGGGGCAATTTTCCTGCAACGCCGACGCCAGGTCATCCAGGTAGGGCTGGACATCCTCATAATCAAGGTGCGTGCCCAATAATCGCACACCACAGTTAATGTCGTAACCCACACCGCCGGGCGAAATGACGCCGTCGGGCAGCTCGGTGGCAACCACGCCGCCAATCGGGAAGCCGTAGCCCTGGTGAATATCGGGCATGGCCAACGCCCAACACGCCACACCAGGCAGCGTCGCCGTGTTCACCAGTTGCTCCAGGCTCTTGTCGTCCAGCGCCTCTTCCAGCAACACATCGTCGGCATATAGGCGAGCCGGAACACGCATATCATGGCGGTACGAGCGCGGCACTTCGAATACATAGTCACTAATTCGCTTAAAGTCAGAACGCTTGACCATTATGGACTGTCCTTAATCACCTAACCATTACACATCAAACACAATCGTTGCTTCCAACCCCTGCGCCGTTTCCACGACCTCCAGATTATGGTAGGTTACTGCCTTAATATGCTTGAGCAACTGTGGCGCCGGACCGCCCCGCAACACGGCCCGCACTTCCTCGGGCGTGGCCTCTTGCAGCTCAATCTGTGGGAAAACCAGCCCCTCGCTTTCGGCAAGGTAGGCCAGTTCGCCCAGCCATTCCACCAACATGCTCTCGCGGTCAAAGGCATCCACGACCACATACCGCTCTTCACTTAACGGCACCTGCGCCATATCGGTAACCAGCAGACTGGTCATACCCAGCGCCGCATTCAGCAACAGCTCCGCAAAATCACGCCCGTGCGCACGGATGGCCCAATCAGCAGAATGCTCCACCACTTCATAGGCCAGGGTACCACTGTCGTTGGCGGCCGAATCAGGGGAAAGATCATTCGTGTCCATACCACAATTGTAACATGGATTAAGCCTGACTGCCGGAGTACCCTCCAGCATTCACCACAGGGGAAACCTGTCAGACCCCCACCCAACCTGTTTCCAACAGGTTTCCCATCTGTTAGCTGCAGAATTGCATTCTGCAGCAGCTACTCAAGCGCCCACGTCACCTCCACGCGCACCTCAATTGTCTGCTGGCCCGTCTGCACAGGGAAGCTGCCACCCTCAGCCTGAGCCAGATCAGCCCGGATGCCCAGGGGTACCGCGTCACCACTCAGGTCGCGGATGGCCCTTACGTCGCCCAGGGTAGCTCCTGCAGCGTCGGCTAACTCCTCAGCCTTCTGTTGCGCATTCTGAATCGCCTCCAGTCGTGCATCAGAAGCCAGGGTATCAGCGTTGCTGACATCAAAGTTAATGCCCTGGATGGTGTTGGCTCCAGCCTCAACCGCTGTGTCAATCAGGTCGCCGAGGATATCCAGGTCATCGACAGTGACGGCAATGATGTTGCTAGCGCGGTAGCCGGTGATTTCGCCCGGCTCAACCGGACCTGGTGGCAGCGGCTGTGCCTCAGTGGTCGTAACCTGCTCGCGCACCGGCTCCAGGCGCAGGAATTCGGTCTGAATCTGCTCCTCAGGGATATCCAATCCCTGTGTAGCCGAAATCACTTCCTGTACCAGCTCGCCGTTCTGCTGCAGGGCCAGTGTGGCCGTGGGGGCATCAGTCACCACGCCCAGCCGGATAATAGCCTGGTCCGGGGTAACAGATGCCGTACCCAGACCAGAAACGGTGATGAAACGGTCCTCAGCCGGTGTAGAAGTGTCAGGCTCATCGTCCTGAGCCTGGGCAGGAGGCGTTTGCAAAATGGCGAACAACGCCACGAAAAACAGGGCAGCAATGAGGGCAGCAGTGGCAAAGAATGTCGCACGCTTCTTCATCTACTCTTCTCCCTTGTCCGAACGTCGCCCCTGACAGGACACTGACAGGATTCCTGGCGTTCGAACATTAGTTGAGTGGGATACACATCGTTCCTAAAAATATTTTAGGACAATGGCTTCGTCAGCGCGTGTATGACCGGTAACAATTATGGGGTATAAAAGAGATAGGTATTGACGCGTGCTAATCATAAGGAGTTACCTGATGAGCAACGGAACCAATCCACAGAATCAAGGGCAAGAAGGGAAGCAGAAGAAGATCGCCATCGAAGTGCCTGCGGATTTAACTGCCCACTACGCGAATCTGGCCTTCATCACCCACACGCCGGCCGAAATCGTCATCGACTTTGCCCAATACTTGCCGCGCATGCCCAAGGGGCGCATTGTCTCCCGCATTCTGATGTCACCCATGCACGCCAAGCTATTTCACGCCGCCCTGGCCCAGAACTTAAGTAATTATGAACGCCAGTTCGGTGAAATACGGCTGCAGCAGCGCACCTCTCTGGCCGACGAGCTGTTTCGTTTCCCTCCAGGCGAGGGTGACGAAAACGGAAACGACGAGGACAAAGACAAGGAGTAATGACCGTGCAACAACTGGAGCAGATCGCCGACGACATCCGTTCCCATATGGAGGAAATCAACAGCGCTCGCGACCTGGCCTACCAGCGCTCGCGGCAACTGACCCGCGTGTGCGCCCGCACCATCCGCGCCATCCACCGCGAGGAGTGGGACGTGGCCGACAAGCTGATGGATGAAGCGCGCGAAGCAGCCCAGGCCATGGTCGGCGATGTGGAGCCACATCCCGACCTCTACTACGCCGGTTACACACAGGATGCGCTGAAGGAGTACGTCGAGGCTAACCTCACCTATGTGCTGGTGCGCAACGAGCCGCTGCTGGGTCCGGAGGAGTTGGGCGTGGAGAAGAACACCTGGCTCAATGGCCTGGCCGAAGCCGCCACCGAGCTACGCCGCCGTATCCTGGACATCATCCGCCACGGCTACAATGAGGAAGTCGAGCGGCTGTTGGACATCATGGACGAAATCTACAGCCAACTCGTCACCTTCGACTTTTCCGACAGCATCACCGGGGGTCTGCGCCGCCGCACCGACGTCCTGCGCTCCGTCCTCGAACGCACCCGTGGCGACGTCACCACCAGCCTGCGTCAGACGGAGCTAGAAGCGGCGCTGGAGGCATTGGAGCGGCGGCTGGGGGAGCGGTAGTCACTGTTCAGTGGG
>CAZRTM010000013.1:28769-39305 GCA_964602995.1 uncultured Ardenticatenaceae bacterium | reverse complement strand
TTCAGTGGGCAGTAATCAGTAATCCGTTGGCCGTAATCGGTAATCGGTAATCGGTGACAGACTAACTGAATACTGAATACTGACTTACCGATTACTGACCTACCGTCGTCCAGCAGCTACCAACCCCACTCCCAACCCCGCCAGCAACCCTGCTGTCGTCCACCAGGGGAGTTGCGAGAGTACCCAGTCAATCTGGTCAGGCGTAAACTCGGGGCCGTGGGCGTGGAGGCCGGTTTTTACTGCCATCAGCACCAGGGTGAGCATGGCGGCGGTGAAACCGCTGAGCGCGCCGAGGGCGGCAGTCACAGCCAGGCCAGGCAGCAGGGGCATGGTGCGACCACTGAGGAACCGCTTGAGGACGTGGCCCAGGGCAACAAGCGTCCATCCAATTGCTAAGAGCGTCACCCGTGTGAGGTTTCCCTCCAGAGCAATCCATATAACGCTGTAGGCTCCCACCACGATGGTCAGCGCCTTCAGCCCAGTCACAGTGCGAGGGAAGGTCATAGGCGCATTATAATAGCGCCGAGAAACCAGGCATAGCAAACCGGGCACGAGTCCGGATTTGACGCTACTGCTCCATCCTGGATAATCTTAAGCAGCAAGCGATTTTAACGCCTACTAATTCAACACATCTATATATCTCACTATTTGGAGGAAACGCATGGAAGAAAGTAATGCAAGAAAAGCATTGCGCATGATGCCCTATGGCTTTTATAGCATCACATCCTGCAACGAAGATGAATCCAACGCGATGGTTGCCAACTGGGTGAGCCAGGTTTCATTCGAGCCACGACTCATTGCCGTTGGTTTGCAGAAGACGAGCCACACACACGGGGTCATCGAGAAAGGGCGGGTCTTCGCTGTCAATATGTTTAGAGCAGAAGATTCCGAAGCAATCATGCCCTATACCAAGGGACGCAGTAAGAATCCTGATAAAATGAAAGATGCCCAATATAGCCGGGCGCCTAAAACCGGCTGTCCGGTGCTGGAAGGCGCTGCTGCCTACGTCGAGTGCCGTGTCGTGGACATCATCGATGTCGGTGGCGACCATGACATTCTGGTTGGCGAAGTAGTTGGTGGGGATGTGATGAAGGAAGCAGAAGCTGGCGACCTCCTCATCCTGCCCCAGTTGGGCTGGACCTACGCCGGCTAATAACTTCCTACAAGAGCCGCGGGACGTGCCGGTCACTTTTGCAGTAACCGGCACGCCCACCGTACCGAAACATGAGCCAGATCGAAAGCTCCCCGCAACAGACAGAACAAGTGACAACCTGGCGTCTGCTCGAAACCGGATGGCAGGACGGCGCCACCAACATGGCTATTGACGAGGCCATTCTGGAAGGAATCGCTGCCGGCGTCAGCCCGCCCACACTGCGCTTCTACGGCTGGCAGCCGCCCTGCCTTTCCCTGGGGTATGCGCAACGCTGGAGCGTGGTCGACGCTGCTGCCTGCGCTGCTCATGGTTGGGACATCGTGCGCCGGCCCACAGGCGGGCGCGCCATCCTGCACATCGACGAGCTAACCTACAGCATCTGTGCGTCAGAATCGGAACCACGTGTGCGCGGCGGTGTGCTGGAAAGCTATCAGCGCCTCTCCGACGGGCTGGCCCAGGGGCTGCAATTAATAGGGCTGCAACCGGCCCGCGCCCAACCACCAGGTGATCAGACGCCGGGGCAAGATAGCCCTACGCAAAATAGCCCCACACAGAACAGTCTCGCGCAGAGCAGCGCCGC
Source organism: uncultured Ardenticatenaceae bacterium (assembly GCA_964602995.1). Classification (GTDB taxonomy): domain Bacteria; phylum Chloroflexota; class Anaerolineae; order Promineifilales; family Promineifilaceae; genus JAAYYY01. Next base: position 37,572 of record CAZRTM010000013.1, on the reverse strand, counting down.
CTGCTTCGACCGCCCCTCCAACTACGAAATCACCATTGCCGGTCGCAAGCTGGTCGGCAGCGCCCAGGCCCGCCGTCTCGGCGTCGTCCTGCAACACGGCACTCTGCCCCTCTACGGCGACATCACGCGCATCGTCCACGGCCTCGCTGCAGCCAGCGACGAAGAGCGCCAGGCGATGGCCCACGCCCTGCAGCGCGACGCCATCACCCTCGAATCCGCCCTCAACCGTCGCCTCTCATACGAGGAAGCCGTCCACTACATGACCCAGGGCTTTGCCCAGGCCCTCAACCTACACCTGGAACCAGCCCCCCTGACCCAATGGGAACAAACCCGCACCACCCAAATCCGCGCCGAGAAGTACGGCAATGAGGAGTGGACACGGCGGAGGTGAGTGGAGATTGGAGACTGGAGATTGGAGATTAGAGATTAGAGAATTTTCTTGCCGCAGATGAACGCGGATAAGAAAAGTATGTTTCAATATCTGCGTTCATCTGCGTCCATCTGCGGCCAATTCTCCAGTCTCCAATCTCTAATCACCCCGCCACATACAACAACATAAACAAATAATGACACCCCGTTCCTGCCACCACGAACAGGTGCCAGATTTCGTGGTGGCCGAAATGGTTGGGCCAGGGGTCGGGGCGTTCCAGGTAGTAGATGGCAAAGCCAACGGTGTAGATGAGGCCGCCCAGCAGAAGCAGAGCCAGCGCCGGGCGTGGGAAAATGGCAAGAAGCTGCCCATCCAGCGTCAGGGGCACGGTACCGCCCCATCCCAACAACAGATAAATGAAGACATTGAAAAAGCCGTGGATGCGCTTGCTGAACAGCTTAATAAGCATCCCCGCCACAGCCACGGTCCAGACAAAAACCAGCAACGGCCAGCGCCAGGCAGGGGGGAAGAGGTTATAGACCACCGGAGTATAGGTGCCGGCGATGACCAGGAAAATGGCCATATGGTCCAGCCGGTTCAGCAGATCGCGCACGTGGCGCGGCGCCTTTACCCCATGTAACAAACAACTGGCGCCGAACAAAAGTAGGACGCTGACAGCATAGACCAGTAACGATAGAAACTTGCCCGGTTCACCACGCGCCAGCCACAGCAGCAGCCCCATGCCCGGAATCGCCAACAGCGCGGCGATCAGATGCAATAACGTACTCCACGGCTCCAGAAAAAGGCGTTGTAACAAGGCTACATCTCAACCAGTACTATGACTGCATTACGACAATGTACGTAGTAAAAATTTCCTGTTTGCGGCATTTCTCTGCTACGTTAGACCAAGCGTACTATGCCCGCCAGTTGACATATAGAGGCCCAATGCTACACTGCAAAAAGTATGCGGAACCTCCTGTTGCGACTGCTCTCGTTGCCAGTAAAAGTGATGCTCTGGCCGCTCCGCAAGCTCTGGCATGGGCTTGGCCTGCTTGGATTGGGTTTGCGTCGCTTGCTGACAGCGGCTCTCCGTTTCACCTGGGGCCTGCTACTCCGATTTTTCCTCCGCCCCGTCGGCAACCTGCTACAAAAAGTCATCATTCGGCCCGTCAGCGCTTTCCTGCGCCGGCTCTGGGCCTTCACCGGCCGCTGCGGTCTGGCCCTGCGCAACCTGCTTGACAAGTTCGTCTGGCGCCCCATCTGGTTGCTGCTGTTCCCCTTGCGCTTCATCTACTGGCGCATTCTGCACAAACCACTCCTGCGCCTGCTGAAACTGATCGGCCGCTTCCTTGGCTGGCTTTTCCTGCGCCCCTTACGCGCCCTGCTCTACCGGCTGCACCTGCGTTGGGAAACCGGGCAAGTGGCCCGCATGCGCCTGCGCCGCCACTGGCGCTCGCGGCTGATGGTCTGGCAGGCTCAACTGCACCTGTTCCTGACACGCCCCCAACCGTCGCGCCGCGCCATCGTCGCTCCCGTCGTAACTGTGCGACGCGACCGGCCGCGCCGCCAGCGCTTCACCCGGCTGGCAACCACCGGAGTGGCCTTTGGTCTCGTGGTGCTAATCAGTACGCTCACTGCCCAACAGACGCCGCAAATCAACCACGTCGTCGCGCAAAGCAATTATCAACTCTATTCCAGTAAATTTACCGGCCAACCCAGCCCCACACCAGCTCCTTCAGTGACGCCCACACCCGTCGCGTCGCCGACTCCCTGGCCCACCCCCGATCCCATCAATGGCGGCGGCAGCGTCGTCTTCAGCCTGCGTACCAACGGCAACAGCGACATCTTCGCCCTCTCCATCGGGCAATCACAACCAGTTCGCCTCACCACCCACCCGGCGCACGACCGTGACCCGGTCTGGAGCCCCGATGGCAAACAAGTGGCCTTCTCCTCACAGCGCGACGGGAATTGGGAAATTTACGTGCTCGACCTGGAAGATGGAGAGCTGCGGCGGCTGACCAACGACCCGGCCTACGACGCCGCTCCCAGTTGGTCGCCTGATGGCCAGTGGCTTGTGTTTGAGTCTTACCGCCAGAACAACCTCGACCTTTACCTGATCAGCGCCGACGGCGAGCAAGGGCCGCTGCGCCTGACCCAACACCCGGCCCCCGATTTCGCCCCGGTCTGGTCCCCCGGCGGGCGGCATATAGCCTATACCAGTTGGCGCGATGGCAACAAGGAGATTTACATCCTCTCTCTAGACGCTGCCGCCGACAGCGCTGCACTCAACGTCACCAACACCCCTGGCGGCCAGGAAGATAACCCTGCCTTCAGCCCCGATGGCTCCTATCTGGCCTATTCTGACGACAGCAGCGGCTATGAGCTGGTCTATGTGTTACCGCTACAAGATTACCAGCCCATTGGCGAGCCGGTGACACGCGGGCAGGGAAGCCATCCCACCTGGTCTCCTGATGGCAAAGCGCTGAGTTACATTCACACCGGCAGCAACCAGAGCCACCTCATTGCCAGCAGCCTCGACGCCTGGAGCGTGGCCCCACAGACCTTCGCCAGCGACGGACGCCTGGACTCGCCGCACTGGTCACCACTCACCCTGCCAGTGGAGCTTCCCGCGCGGCTGGCAGAAATGAACAAAACACCGGCTGCCCCCTTCTTCGTGGAGACCGTTTTCCCGCCCCAGGAAGAAGGCGCTCCCTATTTGCTACAGACTGTTTCCGTCAACGCTCCGGCCCCCTATCTCAACGACCGCGTGGACCAATCCTTCGTGGCCCTTAGGCAGCAGACGGTGCACGTAGCCGGTTGGGATTTTCTGGGCGAAGTGGCCAATATGTACGAACCGCTACACGCCCGGCCCCTGCCCGGCCTCAGCGAGCGAAGCTGGAATAAAGCGGGGCGGGCCTTTGATTACAACTCCGATTACGCCATTCTTGACACGCCCCTGGTCGAGGTGGTGCGCGAGGACCGCGGCAACGAAATTTACTGGCGCACCTATCTGCGCGCTGCGGTTCAGGATGGCAGCATGGGCAAGCCACTGCGCGAATTGCCCTGGGATTTCCAGGCCCGCTTTGGCCCTGAACCGCTCTACTATGACCAGGGCGGCAAATACAAAGACGCCATCCCCGAAGGCTACTACATTGACTTCACTGAGCTGGCTGCCGACTATGGCTGGCAACGCACGCCGGCCAGCGACAACTGGCGCACTTACTTCCCTGGCATTCTTTTCTGGCACTATGAGAAACGCCAGGGGTTGAGCTGGGAACAGGCAATGTTAGAACTGTTCACCGTGGAAGAGCTACGGGAGGCTTTCGCTCCATAACGCCATGCATAACCAAGAGCCCGGACGGCGCCCACATCATGACCACGCCGCAGCCCGGAGCCGAACCGCACTCTCTCGCCTCTTGTACCGGCTACCGGCGCTGGTTCTGCTATTTCTTCTGGCTGCCTGCGCCAGCCCTGCTCCCCCAACGCTGGTTCCAGCCGCAGACACCCCCGTCGTTGCCAACATCGAAGCCCGTAGTGGCGATGTCACCACCGCAACGCCCAAACCAGAGCAGCAGGTAGCGGCCGCCACCAAAGCGCCAGAACCGCTACCATCGCCATCGCCCACTGCCACCTTCTCTGTCACCTACGAGCCCGCACCACTGCCAGACACGCCTGGAATACGCCCCGACCAGGCGCGGCTCTATCGCCAGCCCAACATCGGGCCTGAGGCCACGCTGGAATGGCGCCCGCCGCCCTACTCCGTCCCCCTTTCGCTACACCCCGACGATCATTATTGGTTGATCCGTCCTCTGCCATCAGGTAGCCGCAACTACGACCTGGAATATTACCCCTACGGCAACGACGTATTGATCCCTGAATACGGCTCTCTGCGCATCCACCGCGGGCTGGACTTTCCCAACCCGCCTGGAACACCGGTTCTGGCCGCGAGCAGTGGCACCGTTGTCCATGCCGGCGTGAAGCGCAGCAACATCGACGGCGTCAACTACTATGGCAACACCGTCATCATCAAGCACGATTGGCAATGGCGGGGCATGGACGTCTACACCCTCTACGCGCACACGATGGAGTTATTTGTAGAAGAAGGGGACTATGTGGAGCAGGGCCAGCTCATCGCTGCCGTGGGCGCCACCGGCATCGTCAGTGGCCCACACCTGCATCTGGAAGTGCGCCTGGGCGAGGACCTGCACGACGAAACGCGTAACCCTATGCTGTGGATTGCACCCTACGAAGGGTGGGGCACCCTCGCCGGCCGCGTTATCGACAGAGAGGGCAAATTCATCACCGGCGCCATCGTCGAGGTACGCCCTCTCAACGTAGACACGCCCAAACGCTCGCAGTACACCTACCTCTCCTGGGAAGTAGTCCCCGACCCCGTCTGGCAGGAGAATTTCGTCATCGGTGACCTCCCCGCCGGGCGCTACGAAGTGACCGTCAAAACGGGCGTCATCTTCCGCTACATTATAGACATCCTACCCGGCCGCACCAACTTCCTCGAAGTACAAACCAGCTACGTCTTCGCCCCCGCCACAGCAACCCCCACGCCCGATCCCGAAGTTGAAAACACAGAGGGAACTCCAGAACCGGAACATGTGGAGTGATTGGAGACTGGAGATTGGAGATTGGAGATTAGAGACTGGAGATCGGAGATTGGTTTTGCCACGAATTACACGAATTAGACGAATTTTTTTGGTTATTTGGTGGGTGCTTTAGAGCTTTAGAAGCGAACCAGCCAACCACCACCCCATCCGCGTCCCCCGTGCCGGGGCATCTGCGGCAAAAGCCAATTCTCTAATCTCCAATCTCCGATCTCCAGTCCTCCAATCTCTACTTAACCACCGCCTGCACCAACGGCCTGCGCCCTGTCTCCTGGTATAGATAGCGTCCCAGCGCATCGGCCAGTTTGCCATTCATCTGCTTGGGATGTTCGCGATATTTGCGCACAGTGCGCATCACCGTCTCCTCAGCACCCTTGAACAGATCCTGCGAATCGCGCCCGTCGGCAAAGCCGCGCGTCACAAACTCAGGCCGGCCAATAATGGCGCCCTGCTCGTCCGTATCGACCACAACAACCACGAAACCGCTTTCCGAAAGCATCTCGCGGTCGCGGATGACCGCCGGGCCAATGTCACCCACGCTGGCCCCCTGTACGTAGATGTAGCCGCCCGGAATGCGCTCGCCCACCTTCATCGAATGCTCGTCCAGCTCCAGAATCGTCCCGTTTTCTACCACGGCGATATTCTGTTTGGCAATACCCAGATCCTCCGCCATCTTGGCGTGGTGCTTCAGGTGGCGTAGCTCACCGTGCACCGGAATCATGAACTTCGGCCGCACCAGGTTAATCATCAGCTTCATCTCATCGCGCGAGGCATGGCCTGAGACGTGCACATTCCTGATCTGATCATACAGCACCTCCGCGCCACGCTGGTAGAGGCGGTTGATGATGCGGTGAATCATTTCCTCATTACCAGGGATGGGATGCGCCGACAGCACAACTGTGTCGCCCTCTTTAATACTTAGCTGCCGGTGCCGCCCCGTCGCCAGCCGGCCCAACACCGCGCCCGGCTCGCCCTGAGACCCTGTGGCCATAATCACCACCTTACTGTCCGGGAAGCGGTCCAGCTCGTTGATGTCGATGACCATATCATCCGGAATCTCCAGGTACCCCAGCTCCTGCGCCATACGCGTATTCTTGCGCATGGAACGGCCCGTAATCGCCAGCTTACGGTCGAACTTCTGCGCCATGTACACCACCTGCTGGATGCGGGAGATGAGCGAAGCGAACGAGGCAATAATGATACGCCCCTTGGCCTCGCGGAATAGATCTTCGAACGCCTCGTTAATTACCTGCTCCGACGGCGTCCAACCAGGGCGCTCCGCGTTGGTGCTGTCAGCCAACAGAGCCAGCACACCACGCTGTGAAAAGGACGCCAGCTTGGCAAAGTCAGGGGGCCAGCCGTCCACTGGCGTATGGTCAAACTTATAGTCGCCTGTGTGCACAATCAGGCCCACTGGTGTGGTGATGCCGAAGCCCACACAGTCGGGAATGCTATGCGCCACGTGGAATGGTTCAATGTTGAACTGACCCAGGCGGAAATTAAACCCGGCCTGAATCTTCTTCAATTCAACTTGTTGCAGAACCCCCGCCTCGCGTAACTTCACCTCAATCAGGCCCAACGTCAGCGGCGTGGCGTAGATAGGAGCGTTGATATCCTGCATCAGATGGGGCAGCGCACCGACGTGATCTTCGTGCCCGTGCGTCACCAGCACCGCCTTAATCTTTTCGCGCTTGTCCATGATGTACTGGTAATCGGGGATAATATAGTCGATTCCCAGCATATCGTTCTCGGGGAACATGATGCCGGCATCGATGATCAACATTTCATCTTCATATTCGATCACCGTCATATTCTTGCCGACCTCACCACAGCCGCCGAGAGGGACGATGCGTAACTTAGAACTCATTTTGCCTCCATGAGCGTGTCAATGACGCGCACGGTGACAGAGCACCTGCGCGCCTCCAAATTATTATGTAAGACGACTGCAGCATGGGGCGGCCAAGACGGGGACAGAAAGAGAGGGGTCTGAGCGCTATCTGGAAGGTCATCCGACCACGCACAGAGCGACTCATAGGCCCGCCTCTTAGCCTCATACGGCAAGCGTCAGTTGTTCGTCATGTACGAAGCGATCTTCGTACGGGTAAGACAATCGGATAACAAATTGCAAAAGCGAAAGACGGCTATCCGGCTCTCTTACCCCTACAAGATCCCTCAATTATATTATGTTTGCTAATGGTGGTCAAAATCGCTCACCGGCGCTCCCTGGCGCCCAGCCACAGCACAACCAGAACCGCCGCGACCAGCAGCAATGGGGCGACTATCTCCTGCACGGTGGGCGTCTCGCGCAGCACGCGCAGGGGCCGTAGGGCCACAAAAGGCAGCTGCTCCTGCCCAATCCGCCGGTAATCCGCTTCCGACCCGTCTATCTCGATGCCCAACACCCGGGCCAGAGCCTGCGCCGCCAGCGGGTGATTTCGTACATACTCCGCCATTCGCGCACCCGAAGCGTCAGCATCCAACACCTCAGCCCGCACCGCCAGCCGCCGGCTACCGACCTGAATCTCCACCTCAGGGTTGGCCTGCAAATTCTTGAACCACTGCGAACCACGACCAAACCCGGAGACTATATAATAACTATCTGTCGCCGGGTCATAGTCTGCCACCTCCAGCACCGTCTGCCGGGGCAGCCCACTGCGCCGTCCCACATGGTGTAGCAACAGAAAGCGGTCGCCCAGCAGCCAGCCCAGACCCGCACGGTAGAGATAGATAGGCGCGCGAAACATAAGCCGCCCCAGGCCTTGTGGGGGGTTACTGAACCTTCTCGTCGTCATGTGAGACACCTCTGATTATCAGGGTTGGGCAGATTGCAAGTAGAGCCAGATAGCGAAAATAACGGCGCTCTGCACAAGAGAAAGCAACAACGTGTAGACCCAGAGAAAAGCGCGCCCCCGAGCCGAAATCTGGCCCGCCCGCGCGCGCCGCCTGCCAGAAACAACACGCGCCGCGCTGCCCATTGGGCGAAAGGCCAGCACGCCAACGGAGATATTGTCCTGCCCACCCCGCTCGTTGGCCAGCTTAATCAGCGTCTCTGTGGCCTCGTCCGGCGGCTGGTCCACCAGAACCATAGCAATCTCTTCGTCACTCACGTGTCGCGTCAGGCCATCGGAGCAGACAACCAACTGATCTCCCGGCTCCAGTTCCAGCGTAAACAGGTCAATGCGCGGCGTCCTTTCCGAACCCAGACTATAGAGAATGACGTTGCGCCGTGGGTGATTGGCCGCTTCTTCCGCCGTAATCGCCCCCTCGTCCACCAATTGCGCCACCAGACTCTGGTCCTTGGTAATCTGCCGCAACTGTCCCCGCCGCCAGACATAGGCGCGGCTATCACCCACATTGGCGATGTGGGCGCGGTGGTCGTGGATCACGGTGGCCACCATCGTGGTTGCCATGCGGCTGTTGTCATTGCGACTGGCGCATAGCTCACGCAAATCTGTGTTGGCCGCCTGCATCGCCTTGTAGAGGCGGCGGCCCCAATTTCGTTCCTCGCCGTCGGCAAGGTAATGTTCTAGCGTGCGTTCCGTGGCAAACTGGCTGGCAACCTCGCCTGCGTCCATGCCGCCCGCTCCATCAGCCAGAATATACAGCCAACCGTTACGCTCCGCTTCCCCTGCCTCTTGCGGTTCATGCCAGGCCACAAAGTCCTCGTTGTTAGGACGGACCCGTCCCTGGTCAGTGCGCAAAGAGGCTTCGACCAAACCTGTTTCTGTCATGGAAAAACTATACAGGCAACCGCCCACTCGTTCAACTTTCTAACTCTCCCCGTAGGGAATTCGTAGGAAAGGTCTTAGAATTAAGT
>CAZRTM010000013.1:0-28669 GCA_964602995.1 uncultured Ardenticatenaceae bacterium | reverse complement strand
ATCTCCAATCACCTCCCAAGCCGCACAAACACCTTCCGCCGCTCCACCCCATCCGCCTGCAGCGGAATACAGTCACCCTCCACCTGTTGACCATCCAGGCGCAGCTCAACCACTCGCTGCCCATCGCCATTCTGCACTTCGATTTCATAGAGCGTACCCTCTGTGCCGCCAGCGCGGTAGGTGGCACGGAAACCAGGCCAGTGCGGCGGGATGCGTGGCGCGATGCGTAGACCTCCGGGCGCCGGCTTCAGGCCCAGAATCTGCTCCACGCCCAGCCGGTACATCCAGGCGCTGGAGCCTGTATACCACGTCCAGCCGCCTCGCCCCGTGTGTGGGTCAACGCCATAGACATCGGCGGAAATCACGTACGGTTCCACCTTATAATGGTCTGCTTTTTCCTTGCTATCAGCCCGGTAAATAGGGTTAATCAGGCGGAAAAGCTGTTCTGCCAGCTCCGTCCGGCCCATCTCGGCATAGGCCCAGATCGTCCACAGCGCCGCGTGTGTATACTGGCCGCCATTTTCGCGGATGCCGGGCAGATAGCCCTTAATATAACCAGGATCCTTAAACGTCTGGTCGAAGGGCGGTGTGAATAGCAGCACCAACCGCTCATCCCACTTCACCAGCCGCTCCAACACCGAATCCATCGCCTCATCGGTCCGATCCTTCCGCCCGGCCCCGCTGAGCACCGACCAGGATTGGGCAATAGCGTCGATCTGGCACTCGCGATTCTGCGCCGATCCCAACGGCGTGCCATCGTCATAATAAGCACGACGGTACCACTTACCATCCCAGCTCGTCGTCTCAATCGCCTTTCTCAGAGCTTCGGCCTGTTCTTCATACGCATCAGCCAATTGCTCTTCGCCGATCTCACGGCACAGGCTGGCAAAGGCCTGCAGCGTCGTCAGCAAGAACCAGCCCAGCCACACGCTCTCCCCTTTGCCTTCGATACCCACCCGGTTCATACCGTCGTTCCAATCACCGCCGCCTATCAATGGCAAGCCATGACGGCCGGCTGAGCTACCCTTCACCAGCGCCCGGCGACAGTGCTCAAAGATCGTATACGTCTCTTCAGTAGAGCTATACTGTCCATACCGCTCTTCTTCATCATCAGCCAGAGAATCACCCTGTAGGAATGGCACTTCCTCTTGCAATATCGACGTGTCGTTGGTAACAGCCACGTAATAAGCGGTGACGTAGGGCAGCCACAAGAGGTCATCTTTGATTCGTGTGCGCACCCCGCGCCCCGATGGCGGATGCCACCAGTGCAGCACATCGCCGGCCTGGAACTGGTGGCGCGCCGCGCGCAAGATCTGCTCCCGGGCAATGTCGGGGCAGACATGAATGACCGCCATCACATCCTGAAGCTGGTCACGGAAGCCATAAGCGCCGCTGGATTGGTATAGCGCCGAACGGCCCCAGATACGGCAGGATAACGCCTGGTATAGGAGCCAGCGGTTGAGCAATAAATCCATGGCCGGATCTGGCGTCTCTACCTGCACCGTCTGCAGAATCTCGTCCCATTGTCTATGCGTGGCTTCCCAGGCCTGGGCCACTTGCTCTGGCTGCAGATAGAGGCTCAACAGCTCCAGCGCCTGCTCGCGATTATCGCCCTGGCCCACCAGGAAATAGACCGTCTCTGCGCCGCCCACCTCAAGATCCAGATGTATTTGTATGACGGCGCACGAATCGCGCCCAGCCTCAACGCGGTTTTCCAGACCAATGCGCTGCAAGGCAGCCGGACGTCGCAGCGACCCCAGGCGTCCGATAAATTCAGTGCGATCGGCAGTCAGGCCATGCGGACTGCGCGAGCTGACCATAAAAGCCACCCGCTCACCAAACTCAACGTTATACGGGTTGCGCGCCAGCAGCGCTTGATGTTCCTTGGCATATTCTGGAATGATAAATGCTTCCGTGTCACGCGACGTGCCCAGAACCCACTCAGCATAAAAGGTCGCCGTGATTCTCCTCGGCCGCGATAGCCGGTTCTCCACCCGTAGCTCCACAATCTTGACCGGGGCATCGGGCGCCACAAACAGCCGCAATTTCTGCTGCAATCCATGACTGTTATGCTCAAACTGCGAGTAACCAGCCCCATGACGCACCAGATAGGGCGCCGGCGCGGGTGCAGGTTGCGGTGTGGGTGACCACACTTCGGCCGTCTCCTCATCACGCAGATAGAGCGCTTCGGCCGGCATGTCGCTTACCGGGTCATTGCGCCACGTCGTCAGCCGGTTCTCGCCGCTGTTTACCGACCATGTATAGCCGCTGCCCGATTCCGAAACCAGGAAGCCAAACTCCGGGTTGGCCACCACGTTAATCCACGGCGCCGGCGTCTGCTGTCCAGGCTCCAGATAAACCAGATATTCTGTGCCATCAGGGGAAAAGCCACCATAACCATTGTCAAAAACCAGGTCCGCGGGCCGCGCGACCGGCTCAATCTCCGGCTCCGGTTCCGTCCGGCTGGCCGTGAACGCCGGTAGCCAGGTCGCCTGCTGGTAGAAATCGTTCAGTTCGGCGGCCAGTGAGCCAATATGCCCATCTAACACCGCTCGCGCAGCGCTTTGTAGGAGGACATAGTCGGCGTCGCCCATCTGATCGCGCCGCACAAGGAAGATGCCACCGCGGCGGTTCATCCAGTTCTCGCTCCCTTCCTGCCGGATCAGGCGGTGAATGGCTCCCTGCAGCTCCTGCCCATAGGTCGATTCCTTGCGGTTGAGAATGACCAGGTCAATCTCCAACCCCAGGGAGCGCCAATAAGCATGCGCCCGCAGGACTTCCTGCAGCATCATCGCTTCCGATTCCTCTTCTACTTCAATGAGTAGAATGGGATAATCGCCAGAAATTCCGAAGCCCCACAGACCAGATTGGCCTCGCTCATTGGTCGCCAACACGCCACTTTCTGCACGGAAAGCGTGGTGCGGATAGAGAAGCAGAGAAAGCAACCTCTGCGCCTGCTCCAAGTCCGGACTTTCTAGATCCAGGACGCGCAGAGTCCGCTCTACGGCCGCGCGGGCCTGGCCAAAGGCCCGTTCAATGTTGCTCCAGGAGCGATAGCCTCGCATTAACTCCAGCACTTCTCTACGCGAGCGCGCGACGCCTGTCACCAGCGCCAGCTCGATCGAAGCATGTGGCTCCAGCTCAATCACCTGGCCCAGACTCATGATCGGGTCCAGAGTCGCGCCGGTCGTGCCCGACAACCATTCCTCGCTCTCAAGGGCAACCGGCCAGCTGGGCGTGCGGCCACGACCCAGGAAGCGGGCACGGTCGCTTTCATACGCCTTTGTTTCAGGTATGTCGCCGTGCAGCACCAGCATGTGCGCCAGGAAAATCGGCTCTTCCTGATCAGAACGGGTGCGTTTGCGGAAGAGCAACGCATTCAACTCTTCCACATACTCGCTCTCCACAAACAACTTGACGAACGCCTGGTGGCGCTCATCCGTAGCCTGATCCACCAGCACCACTTCGCCATAACTGGTTAAACGCAGTCGCCTGCTTTCCTCGCTGTCGTTGGTGATACGCACGCGGCGAACCTCAACGTCGTCTGCTGGCGGCACCGTCACGTCCATGCGCAAGACAATGTTATGCTCGCGCCGCCGGAATTCGGCCATATAGGGATAGTAAAGCACTTCACCCTGCCCAGATAGATCGCGAGCACGCGGCGACGGACTGACACCTGGCGTGATTGGCTGCATCCCCACCGACCACATCACGTCATTGTCCAGCTCCTCCACGTAGAGCCACTGTCCCCAATTATCCTTCGTGGTATCTGAACGCCAGCGCGTCAGCGCCACATCCCGCCAACGACTATAACCCGCTCCGGCATTGGTCAGCAGCACCCGGTAACGTCCATTAGACAGGATACGCACCGACGGTAATGGCGAATGTAAGGGCACAGGCCAGGGGTGCGTGGCGATAGCCGGTTCTGCCGGGCGCACCGCCGTAATATCTTCCTCGCTTGGGAACTCCAGCGGCGCCTGGTGCGGCACCTGTTCTTGCAGCAGCAGCTCTGCACTCTGGATACGCGCGTCGCGGTGGAAATGCTCCACCATTCTGTTGTCCTGCAAATAGTTCAGCAACGCGACGAGAATCATTCCCTGGTGGTGCGCCATGAACGAGCGGACGATCTCATAACGATGGCCCAGCTTCAGGCGAGCCTCCGTGAAGTCAATCGCCTCATAGAATCCATAGCGCCCCAACATACCCTGCGCCTGCAGCTCTCGCAGATTCTCGACCACTTCGCGCGGGCGCAGAGAAACGGCGAGCAACGATGCATATGGTGAAATCACCATATCTTCCCCCAGGCCGCGCTTGAAGCCCAGGCCCGGCACGCCAAAGGCCCGGTACTGGTAATTCATGGCCGAATCAAAGGTGAAGAAGCCCGATTCAGAAATTCCCCAAGGCACACCGTTCTTCCTGCCATAAGCGATCTGGTGGTCCACAGCGTTGTACTCGCTGTCGTTGAGCAGCGTCCCCTCATAACGCCGCAGCCACAGCGGCGGCATCAGATACTCAAACATCGTGCCGCTCCACGAGAGAAGCGTGCGCCCGCTATCTACTTCCGTAATTGGCCGCGCCAGATGCAACCAGTGGCTCTGTGGCACGTCGTTCTTGACAATAGCCACCAGGCTCATAATCCGCGCCTCAGAAGCAAGCAGATCATAATAATTACGATCTAGTTGGCCTGTATCCATGTTGTAGCCAATGTGGAAGACTTGACGCCGCTTGTTAAACAGGAAACTGAAATCCATCTCCTGGAAATACCGTTCAGACTGCTCCGCCAGATCTCGGAAGCCAATCTCCAGCGACTCCACAGCCAGCCTCGCCTGGTTCAGCTTCTGTTGCAGGCTACGGCTCCACTGTAGGGCCGCTGCCACCTCATCAGCAGCCTGCTCATCAGCGGCGCCTTGTTGCTCGTCCTCCAACTGCGCAATGATTTTCTCCAGCGTCTCCTGCCCGGTCGCCATCAGCACCGGAACTTCGCGCAGTGTGGGATTGGCCGGCAGGCGCTCCTTCAGCTCGGCCCATAACGATGCCAGAGGGCCTTCCTGCTCAAAAATCGGCGGGCGCTCGTTCATTGCCAGTAGCCAGGGCGCCAGCATCTCCAGCTCGCGCCGCATGCTGCTCAGGTGCAGATGGATATTCTCCACGTGTACGCGCCAGTTGCGTAGCGTGGTAGCGTTGACCGCCGGCAGTTCACTCTCTAACAGTTGCAGGAGGAGGCGATCCAGCTCTGTCCGGCCCTGCATTTCAACCTGCAGGAAAAGGGGAATCCAGCTCTCAACGTCGTCGCGCGCTGCATTCAACCGTAGCTGCATCTGGTGCAGATGGGCGTGCAGCTCTCGCACCGCGCCATCCTCACCATCAGCAGCATCGCTCACCACCTCGTCCAGAACCCCCAATACATCCTGCAAACCCTGCCACCGTTCCCAGCGCAAAACAGGATCGCCCAGCGCCTGCTCGCAACCCTGGCGCAGCGCCAGGAAGCAGGCCGCCAGGTTGCCGCTATCTACGCTGGAGACGTAACGCGGCGGCAGCGGCGCCAGCGTGCGCGTATCGATCCAGTTCAGGAAGTGACCCCGGTAGCGGTCCATCCTATCCAAGGTCTCAAACGTGGGCCGCAGCCGCAGAATAAGATCCAGCGCCCCGGCATAGCCCAGATGATAGGCACTTAGCACAGAGACCAGGTAGAGGCCCAGATTAGTGGGCGACGTGCGGTGCGCGACCATCCCCTTGGGCGACTCCTGGAAATGGTCTGGCGGCAGCCAGTTGTCGTCTGGCCCCACAAAATGTTCAAAGAAGAACCACGTACGGCGCGCCAGGCGGCGCAACGCTTGCCACTCGTCGGAGCTTAGAACGGCCGGTTCGCGCTTCTCAGGGCGGCTGATCCAGAAGGCAATCTGTGGCGATAGCAGCCAGGTGACCAGCAGCGGTAGCGCCACCAGCAAAGCCTCCGGGTTGAAAATGGCGACGATCAGGCCCAGCGCCACCGTGACAAACAGGGAAGAGCCCATCCGCTTCCAGGTCAGGTCGGCGCTAACTTCTGGCCCAAAGATGCGTGCGGTATGCGCCGCCGAGGTCCACTGCAATAGGTGGCGGCGCGTGATGAGCAGGCGCACCAGTGTGGTAATCACAGCATCAAGGATCAGAGTCGATTCATAAGGCAAGAAAGCGAGATAGAGCAGCCAGCGCACGACGCTATCTCGCACCGGGCGCACAATCTCGCGCCACGAAGCGCCGCTGATGCCGCGCATGATGCCCATCAATAGGCTGGTCGCCAGCGAAACAGCCGGCGCCAGCAATCCCAACAGCATCCAGACCGCAGGTTGGCCGGGGAGAAAGGTCCAGCCTGCAACAAACAGGAGCAGCAGCGCTGGCGAATTCAGGCTGCGTCGCAAATTGTCAAATATCTTCCACCAGTCGATGACTTCCAGTTGCGCGTTGCCATAAGCCTTTGGCCGCAAGAATCGCGGCAGCAGCCAGGGTAAAAGCTGCCAGTCGCCGCGCACCCAACGGTGGGAACGGCGCACGTGCACCAGATAGTGTGGGGGAAAATCTTCGTAGAAGACTACATCGGTCACCAGCCCTGCCCGGCCCTGAATGCCCTCGAAAAGGTCATGACTCAGCAAGGCATTTTCAGGCGCCTTTCCTTCCAGGCTGCGCTCGAAGGCGTCCACGTCATAAATCCCCTTGCCCACGTAAATCCCCTCACCAAACAGGTCCTGGTAGATATCCGAGACCGCCAACGTGTAGAGGTCCAGACCGGCATCACCGGCGAATACGCGCGCGAAAAGAGATTGGGTGGCGCTGGTCGGCTGAATTTCTGTGCGCGGCTGCAAAACGGTATAGCCGGACACAACCTTGCCCGTTTGCGGGTCAAACTGCGCTCTGTTCAGGGGATGGGCCAGCGTACCGATCAAACGGTGTGCGCTCTCACGGGGCAGAACTGTATCCGCATCCAGGGTGATTACGTACTGAACGCCCTTGAGGCCGTCCAGGTCCCCTTCTTGCACAAAATAGGAGGTGTCGGTTGCTCCTCGCAGCAGCCGGTTAAACTCATGCAGCTTGCCGCGCTTGCGCTCCCACCCCATCCAGACGCCCTCTTTTTCATTCCATTGCCGGCTACGGTGCAGGAGATAGAACGGCTCACCCTCGTGCCGTTCATTCATCGCCCGCAACTCACCCAGGGCCACCGCCAGCAGATGATCGTCATCCTCAGTCGTCTCACTATCTGCGTCGGCAAAATCAGTCAGCAAGGCATAGCGAATCCCCGGATCAGGGTTACACAAATAGTGCAGCTCCAACTGCCGCAGCAGTGACCGCGCTTCCTCTTCACTGGTAAGCATTGCCGGAATTACCACCGCTGTGCTGGCCTGTCGCGGCACATCTTCGGAAAAATCTAATTTGGGCAGGACTCGCGGTTCGATCAGGTGGGTCAGCAACCAGTTCACCAACCCCACCGCAATGCTGGTCACCGGTATGAGTAGAATGAAGAAAGTCAGCACGAGCTGCAGTGACGTTCCTCCCACAGCTTGCGCATAAAACAGCAGGCCGCCCAGGATCAATGCTGCAACAACTCCAATACTCCCCAGATAGACCAGCGTCGGGTGGTTCAGCAACCAGCGGCGCAAACGGACAATGCCACGCGCCTCATAACCCAGGGCCTGTTCCAGCTCTTCGCGCCCACCGGCCAACAGATAATAGCCAACATGTATATTGGGCGGCATTTCCAGGCCCGCCCACTCGTCGTCCTCTTTGCCATCAACATCGACCGCCGCCATCTCGGCCGCCGTCTCGGCCGCCGTTTCGGCGCTTAAGCTGGCGAGCTGTATGGCCGTGTGCGCTACAGCAACTTCGGGTTCGGCAGTGGCCGCCGCCAGAATCTCTACCATCTGGCGGTAGCGGTTGCGCGTCTCAAAGTCCATCTTGCCATATAACCCCGCCGGATCGCGGTTCAGTTCCTGCTCTACCAGGCTGACGCTCTCAAAGAAACGCTTCCAATCCTGATTAGCCAGCCGGTGCAGGCTGGGAACGGCCGCCGCTACTACGTCCGCATCATCGATCTCATAGTGCAGCAGCAAAGGGTCAGAGACGAGCTTGCGCGGCACGCTGGTCTCCGTCAATCGCGATGCACTCTGAATGATGCTGTGTATTAATACCAGGCGTAACATCAGCGGCAGCGCCCACAACTCGCCCATGGTCAACGGCTGAATCTCCTGGTAGGCGTGGGTGAAGCGGCGAATATGCTCGATCTCAATCTGGCACCCTTCGTGAACCACCAGCGAACGCGCCACCATATAGACACGTGGCAGCCCGCGCCCCTCATCCGGCTCCGTCAGGCGGGGCAGCTCATCATAGTAGCCAGGCGGCAGGTCCTCTTCCACCTGCCTCTGAGCGCGCTGAATAACATAGTAGTTGTCCAGGAACCACTCCGCCGCATAGGAAATGGCAAGCTCTCCGTTGTTGCCCTGGACCAGCTTGCGGTAGATATCCTGCAGCGCCTCTTTCTGTGACGGCAGCCGCGCCAAAAGCACGCGGTCGCTTGGCCGTTCGAGCGTCACATGTGCACGGCGGGCCAATTCCTGGGCCACTGCCTCCAGCGCCCGTTCCCGTCCGCTCCCCGTCGCCCCTTCTTCTTCAATTGTTGTATTCTCTGCTGTCAAATCTGCATCAGCCGGCATGTAAAATTGTCCGTCCACCCTCACCGCTGTCTGACTTGCCTATTTGCTCAGCCATCTCTTCGGCCGGGGTTCCTTTTATTTCTTCTGGACTAAAATCCTGTACGATGAGTAGTGGTTTGCTGCTATATGCAATGAAGCTGGTCACAACGCTGCCAAATGGACGTCCGCTATCGCCAGAATAACCATGCGCACTCAAAACCACCAGGTCAAAGGCAGAGTTATCGGCCAGATCGTGCAGTTCAGCAATTAAATCTTCACTCACTCGCAACTGTGTCTGCGTCTCACAGTTAAGACGCGCTCTGACACCCTCCAGATAGCGCTCTGCCTCTTCTCGATTGCGCTCCACCACGCGGTCTGCCAGGGCCGCATCTTCCGGCGTTGGTGGCGCGCGCCGCGGCATCTCAGGGCGTACCACCACGCTGACCAGCGTTACCTCTGGCTGCTCACCACCGGCAGCCAGCGCATCGAAAAACGGCAGCACACTCTCCGCCCGTTTCGAACCGTCCAGTGGCGCCAGAATGCGCTGATATACCGGCGGCTCATCGCCGCCCACAGGTAATTCGTACGCATGCACAATCATCACCGACGTTTTTATCCGGTACAATATTTTCTGCACAACACTCCCCACATTCCAACCACTCAGACCGCCATGCCCATGACTGCTTGTGATAATCAAGTCGATCCCCTTGCCCCGGGCAAATTCCACCAACCGTTCGGCCGGCTCGCCCTGCAGAAGCGTAGCGCGCACTCGCACGCCGGCTGCGGTCAGGTGGCTGCGAACCTCTTCCAGATACGTCTCGGCTTCCGCTTTGCGCAAATGCCAGCTCAAAGGGTCCACTCTCTCCCGCTCGGGCGGTTCACTCTCTTGTTCCATAACATGAACCAGCTCTACCTCCGAATCGAACGCACCGGCAAAAGTCAGTACGTGAGGTAAAACGCATTCGGCGAGGCCGGAGCCATCTAGCGGAAGGAGAATTCGCTTAAACATTTGAATCACTCCACGTGATTGGTTTCATTACAAAAGATAGGGTACTGATACCACGGAGTGCAACCGTGTGCCCCCTCTTAAAGATGGGCAGCATACATACTCTCACCCCGTTTTCAGAATAACCCGCTCCCCTCTTCCTGCCCATGTGTCAAGGGTACAATTTCAGATACATCCGTATGGGCACTACCCATTGACAAAGTGTTCGGGTTACACTATACTTTATCTCAAGTCCAATTAGTGTTACCAATACACTAAACCAGCCGAGGAAAATAAAATGACTCCCTTCCCCACCTTCTACAACCCGCAGCAGATCGGCACGCTATTCTATCCAGATATGGCGACGATTGCTGACGAAGCGAATGCTGCCAACCTGCCCCCGGCGTCTGAGGATGCACTCGACGTCCACCTCGTGGCCATTGACATGCAGATCGATTTCTGCCACGAGCAAGGCAGCCTTTATGTGCCAGGCGCGCTTGATGATATTCGCCGCCTGATTGAGTTCATCTACCGTAATGCCGTGCACATCACGCGCATCACCTGCTCACTCGACTCCCACCTGCCCTACCAGATCTTCCATCCTGGCTGGTGGGCTGACCAACAGGGCCAACATCCCGCACCCTTCACCTTGATCACCTATGAGCAAATTGAGCAGGGACAGTGGCGTCCCCTGCGCGACCCCCAACGCTCAAAAGAGTACGTCAGAACGCTGGAGCAGGAAGCAAAGAAGACGTTGACCATCTGGCCCTACCACGTTGGCCTTGGCAGCATTGGTCACGCACTGGATCCGCAACTGTGGTCGGCCGTGATGTGGCACTCGCTGGCGCGCAAGGCGCAACCGGTGTGGCACATAAAAGGCACCATACCGCAAACAGAGCATTACTCCATCATCCGGCCCGAGGTTCCGGCCCCCGAACACCCGCAGGGTGAAACCGACCACGCTTTGCTTGAACGTCTGGCCGCGTCAGATGTTGTGCTCATTGCCGGTGAAGCGAAAAGTCACTGTGTATTAGAGACGCTAGAGGATCTGGTGGAAGCGTTCGCCGGCCAGCCAGCAATGCTGGAGAAGATTTACCTTCTGCGCGACTGCACCTCTTCGGTTGTGCATCCCGAAATAGACTTTGATGCCCTGGCCAACGAACAGTTAGAAACGTTCGCCAGCAAGGGCATCAATCTAATCGACAGTACTGGACCGTTACCTTTTCTAGATTAAGAGCGCCGCAGACAAGATTCTGCCAGGGAGAGCGTTCATGTTTATCCCCCTTACAACCCTGCTGGTCATCGTGGCCTTTGCCTTTCTGCTAGGCATGCTCACCTCGTTCGTGATGATCATTCAGGCCATGTTGCGTTTTAAGAAGTAACAGGCCAGCGGCGGGCTACCGGCGCAAATTCGTGAAGGCGTCCATGCCTGGATACACAGCAGCCTCATCGAGATCTTCCTCGATGCGCAGCAGCTGATTGTACTTGGCAACGCGGTCCGTACGCGCCGGTGCGCCTGTCTTAATCTGACCTGCATTGAGGGCAACAGCAAGGTCAGAAATGGTCGTATCCTCAGTTTCGCCGCTGCGGTGCGAGACAACGGCTGTCCAGCCATGGCGCTGCACCATGTCCACAGCCGCCATCGCCTCTGTCAGAGTCCCAATCTGATTCACCTTGCACAGCAGGCTGTTCGCAGCCTTCCTCTCCAGGGCGGTCTCGATGCGGCCAATGCTCGTCACCAGCAGGTCATCGCCCACAATCTGCACGCGGTCGCCAATACGCTCCATCATCAGTATCCAGCTTTCCCAATCATCTTCGTGCAGGCCATCTTCAATGGAAATAATTGGGTACTGATCCACCCAATCAGCGAAGAACTCAACCATCTCTTCCCCGCTCAACACCTTGCCCTCTGTCTTCAGGTGATACTTGCCGTCTTCATAGAATTCGCTGGCCGCCGCGTCCATAGCCAGCATAATCTGCTCGCCGGGTGTATAGCCGGCCCGCTCAATCGCTTCCATAATCAGGTCGAACGCTTCACTGTTGGCTGAAACGCTCGGCGCAAACCCGCCTTCGTCGCCCACCGTGGTTCTGTACCCTTTCTCCGTGAGCACTTTCTTCAGGCTATGATAAATCTCTACTCCCCAGCGCAACCCTTCGGAGAAGGTGTCGGCGCCGACGGGCATCACCATAAATTCCTGTAGATCTGTGGAGCCGGCAGCGTGTTTCCCGCCATTCATAATGTTCATCATTGGCACGGGTAACGTACGCGCCGAGGTGCCACCCAGATAGCGGTAGAGGGGCAGGAAGACGCTGTCAGCCGCCGCTTTGGCCACAGCCAGCGACGTGCCCAAAATGGCATTGGCCCCCAGCCGCTCCTTGTTCGGCGTCCCATCCAGCTCAATCAGGATCTGGTCGATCAGCACCTGGTCGGTGGCATCCATTCCTTCCAGCTCTTCGGCGATCTCGTCGTTCACAGCATCCACCGCCCCCAGCACTCCCTTCCCGCCATACCGTTCAGATTCGCGGTCACGTTTCTCCCACGCCTCATAAGCACCGGTAGACGCGCCAGAAGGCACAATGGCGCGGCCAAGCGAGCCATCTATCAGCACCACCTCTACTTCAACCGTCGGATTGCCACGAGAATCAAGAACCTCGCGTCCTACCACCGAATCTATGAAGCTCATCGTAAACTCCTTATTTTTCTCTTAAACCAGCATTGGGGTAATTACTTTATAAGGAAACGCCTCTGCGCAAATCATACAAGAGCGATATTGTTCTGGCAACAGAGCAGCCGTAGAGCGATTTGCCAAATCGCTTTACATAATCTCCACAGCCAGAAATATTGATGCGCTGGCGGCGCTCCTGTGACGTTGATGATAAGACCTATTCCCTAGATAAAGAATCTTGTCAACAACTCCTCTGACAGTTATAACTGTCGTACGATGACAATCTCTGATGCGCCGGAAAAAATCGAGCATATTTATGGACTCTGGCAGCGACTCACCGTCGAGCTAGGTGACATCCTTGACGCCCACGGTATCTGCGCTGCTGTGGCTTATGAAATAGCCGTCTATACGGGCGTCACCACCGTTGTCACACTCAGTGGGCCTCTGGAAGCCTACTATGATGTCTGGATCTGTGACGGCACGGGGAATATTCAGCAGAAACGATGGGACGATAACCAGACTTCGCTACGCCAGCTAATCACCGCCGGCGCCATCGTCAACCAGAACAAGTATAATCTACCTGCAGCCGATCTGATAAACAGTGACCTGTGGCTGCTGGCGCGAGACGCCATCTTGTTCGTTCCCTTGCCCTACTCCCAACGCGATAACGTCCAGGTACCCTCTGGCGCCATCTGCCTGATTGATCCGGACGCCAGTTGTGTCCTGGATATGGAGAGCGCAGAAACGCTGGCGCAACAGGTTACTGCCTACCTCGAACGCGCTTTTCTGCGCCAGCAGACAGACCGCCAGCGTGTGGAATTCGAGACCGTCTATGACCTGACCTACTCGCTCACCTCTTCGCTCCAGTTGGAGAGCATCTTTAACCAGCTCACAGACCCGGTGCGCCGCACCTTGAATGTCGAAACAATCTCGGTTGGCCTGACCGATCCTGAGACCGGCGAAATCGTCTTCGTCGATATGTTGATGGGCCCTCTCTTTGAAGAGTTGCCGCCCATTCGCCTCAAACCGGGACAGGGTATTGCCGGACATGTCGCTGCCACCGGTGAACCGCTCATTGTCAACAACGTCTACAAACACGATGCTTTCCACCGCAAGGTAGATGATGCCTCAGGCTTCAAGACCCACTCCATCTTATGTGTGCCACTGATGGTGGAGAAAGAAGTCATTGGCGTGCTGGAGGCCATCAATAAGCGGCATGGGAACTTTAACAAGGATGACCTGCGCCTGCTGCAGGCCATCACCGGCCCACTCGCAGCCGCCATCCAGAACGCGCGCCTGCACGAAGACGTGGTCACCAAAAAGCGGCGGCAAGAGACGGTCTTTGCCAGCATGTCCGAAGGCCTGATGACCGTCAGCGCCAACGGCATCATTAGCGACACCAATGAATCACTGCTAACGCTGTTGGGTTATAAGGAGAGCACAGATCTGGTCGGTCGCGAGGCCAATGAGGCCATCCGCCTGCGGGCCGGGGGTGACTTTGCGGCCTTCATGCAAAAGGTACTCGAAGATTCCAGCGACAAGACTGAAATCGCCGTCGATCTGGCCCAGGAGCACGGTGGCTATGTGCCGGTGCATATCAGCGGCGCCCCCATCATCAGCGAGGACGGCAAGGCCAGCGAGCTTATCTTCGTCTTCACCGACCTGCGCCAGATTCGCGAAGTGGAGCGCATGCGCGACGACTTCTTCCACAACATCGTGCACGAGCTGCGCACACCGCTGGCCACAATCCTCATGTACGCTCGCCTGTTGCGTGAAGGGAAGGCCCAGGGAGACAAAGCCAAGGAAGATCGCTTCCTCGGCGTGGTGGAGCGCGAAAGCGACCGCCTGCAGCGCATGGTGCGCCAGATGCTGCAACTGGCCAAGCTAGAAGCGCGCGAAATTCAGCGCAGCGCGGAGTTGGTGGAGCTGAACATCTTGTTCGACGACATCCTCCCTCCTCTCGCCCAACGCGCCGTCGAGAAAGGGCTGACCTTCAGTCAACGCATCCCCGATAATCTGCCCCCGATTCTGGCCAACGAAGAGATGATGTACTCCGTCTTCAAGAACCTGGTGGACAATGCCGTCAAATTCACCCTCACAGGCACGGTGCGCATCGAGGCCACAACCGAAAATGGCCAGGTGCAGGTCGTGGTCCAGGATGATGGCATTGGTATCCCCAAACAGGCGCAACCGAACCTCTTCAAACGCTTCTACCGCGCCCAGACCGCCGTTGAGCGTGGCATTGCGGGCACCGGCCTCGGCCTCTACATGGTTAAGGAAGCGGTCGAAAAGCACCAGGGCGTCATCGAGGTAGAAAGCGACGAGGGCAAAGGCACCACCTTTACCGTACGCCTGCCCATCGCCTCCGTCTAAATCCTCCTCATTTCTCTCTGGGGACGAACACACCACCGTTTCTGCATTATGTAAAGCGATTTGGCAAATCGCTCTACATATTCGTAGACCTATCCTCTCCCCGATTACACATTACCTACAACCCTCTGCTATAATAGCCTGTCGATAATAATCACGGGAAACTGGCGAGCGGAGTCAGGTTCGGGCTACTCTCCAGCCCCTGACAAAAAGATGAACGAACAGGCACAAGACAAGCGGCAAATATATATGGATCATGGCGCTTCCACCCCCGTTGACCCGCGGGTGGTTGAAGCCATGCTGCCTTACTGGACTGAGACCTACGGCAACCCTGCCTCCTCACACCAGCACGGGCGACAGGCGCAACGCGGACTGGAACAGGCGCGCAGCACCATCGCCGAGCTGCTCAATGTAGAACCGGCAGAGGTGGTTTTCACAGGGTGCGGTTCCGAAAGCGACAACCTCGCGCTGCGTGGCGTGATGTGGGCCGCCCGCGCCGCCAGCCGTGGCAACCACCTCATCACCACAGCCATCGAGCACCAGGCTGTGTTAGGCACGGCGCGCCAGCTTGAAGAGCAGTTCGGCTTCGACCTCACCGTGCTGCCAGTTGACGAGCATGGGCGTGTAAGCGTGGATGATGTCGCCGCCGCCTTGCGCCCCGAAACGGTTCTGGTCTCGGTCATGGCCGCCAACAACGAAATCGGCACCCTGCAGCCGGTGACTGAGATCGGCCAGCTTCTGCGCGAACGTGACGTTCTCTTCCATACCGACGCCATTCAGGCTGCAGCCTTCACCGATTGGGATCTGCAACGTCTGCCCTATGATCTGGTCAGCTTCGCCCCCCACAAATTCTATGGCCCCAAAGGCATCGGCTTTCTCTACGTGCGGCGCGGCATTGAGCTTGTCTCCTCCCTCACCGGCGGCAGCCAGGAAGAGGGCCGTCGCGCCGGAACGGTCAACGTGCCTTTTGCCGTCGGCGCTGCTGAAGCTTTTCGCCTGGCCATGGAGCAACGCGGAGAAAACACGGCCCACTATACCCGGCTGCGCGACCGGTTGCTGACGGCCATCCCCGCCGCCATCCCTGACATCTGCCTCGTGACGGGCCACCCAACCGAAAGACTGCCACACAATGCCAGCTTCGCCTTCCAGGGACTCAGCGGCAACGACCTGCTCATGCACCTGGATATGGCAGGGATCGGCGCCAGCAGCGGCTCAGCCTGCTCCACGGGCAACCCTAAGCCATCGCGCGTGTTGAAGGCCATCGGCCTCAGCGACGAATGGGCTAAAGGTGGGCTGCGGCTGACAGTTGGCCGCCAGAACAGCATGGAAGACGTGGAGTACGTCATCCAGACGCTGCCAGGCATCGTCGAGACGCTGCGCCAGTTCAACCTGCAATACGCCTGATGCAGATCATTTCCCGGCGCCCTCTCTTCTCCTGTCAAATCAGAGCGATTGTTAACGTTTTCCAGATATAATATGATCCGTTTGCGTCCAGGAGGTCCAGATGGGGTTCGCTCCTGGCTCCGGGTAGATTGAGAAGATAGATCGGATAGCTATGCCTATTGAGAACCAACCACAGCAGAAGCGCCCGCGCGTGGTCGTGGCCATGAGTGGCGGTGTTGATAGTTCCGTTGCCGCAGCTCTCCTTGTACAGGAGGGCTATGAGGTGATCGGCATGATGATGCGCCTCTGGAGCGAGCCAGGTCGCGGCCCTAATGCGCCGATGAACCGTTGCTGCACGCCGGACCAGATGGCCGACGCCCGTCGCGTCGCCGACAGACTGGACATCCCCTTCTACGTGGTTGACGTTCAGGACTACTTCCGCCGCACCATCGTGCAGTTCTTCATCGACGAGCACGCGCGCGGCCGTACGCCAAACCCCTGCATTGAGTGCAACCGCCAGATTCGCTTCAGCTACCTGCTCGACCGCGCCCGCGCTTTGGGCGCCGACTACCTGGCCACTGGGCACTACGCCCGCGTGCGCCGCGGTGAAAACGGCTATGAGCTGCTGAAGGGTGTTGACGAAAACAAGGATCAAACCTACGTCCTGCACGTGCTGAGCCAGGAAGATATGGCCCACGTCCTTTTCCCAGTGGGCGAATATACCAAGGACGAAGTGCGGGCGCTGGCAAAGCAGTTTGACCTGCCGGTTGCCAGCAAGCAAGAAAGCATGGACCTCTGCTTCCTGGGCGATGGCGACTACCGCCGCTTCCTACGCGAGCACGCGCCTCACAGCGTACAGGGCGGCCCCATCCTCACACAAGACGGTGAAGAGCTGGGCCAACACGAGGGTCTGCCCTTCTATACCATCGGCCAGCGCAAGGGATTGGGCATCAACACTGGCGAACCGGCCTACGTCCTCTACAAGGACATTGAGCGCAATGCGCTCATCGTTGGCAGCCGAGAGGAGCTGGGCCGCACTGAGCTTTTGGCTCGGGACGTCTCCTGGATGACCGGTACCACGCCGCCAGAACCGCTGCGTGCAGAAGTGAAGATCCGCTACAAGGCACGCCCTGCGATGGCCACCGTCACACCACTGGAGGACGGTCAGGCGCGTGTGCTATTTGACGACTTTGTCTATGGCGCGACTTCCGGTCAGGGGGTTACCTTCTACGATGGCGACCTTTGCCTGGGTGGCGGCATAATCGCCGACAGCGCCACGATCATGGACCAACAACGGGAGCCGGTTGTTGCGGAGACCATGCAATGAGCGTTACTGCCTCTGGGCTTGTGTTGGGCTTTCTGCTGGCAACGGCCTATGGCGCCGGTTTCCACCTGATCATGGGTGGTCCGGCCCGCCGCATCCCACTGTTCGTCATCGCTGCCTGGTTCGGCTTCGCCGCCGGCCACTTCCTGGGCGCCATCATGGACATCGACCTGCTGCAACTCGGTGCGCTGCATCTACTGAGCGCCAGCATCGGCGCCTGGCTCGCTCTTCTAGGAAGCTGGTTGCTGGCGCGGGACAGTTAGCACCTACTATGCACCAAACCTGGCTGGCTATGCGAGTAGGTATAGTTTAGATACAATTGGTTTCATTGTGCCCACAACTTTTTGTTGAGTGCCTTATACTTAAGGCATAGTGCCGGTTGACCGTCAATTTTGTAAGATGCTATACTAAATTTAAGGTAAAGCTATGACCGTGGAAGCCCCATTCAGACAAGAGTCGATGCAAGAAACGCAAAAACGGCGCGGTGTGCCCACTGGCTACATCATCGCTGGTGCCCTGGTAGCCCTCATCCTCTTTGCCCTGTTGATCTGGTTTATCCTTTGGGCAGCCAGCAACCACGCGCCGACAATCGAAGCCATCCGCGATATTTTCCTCATTGCATTGGCCCTCGAATCCTGCCTCTTTGGGGTTATCCTTGTCATCATGTTGGTCATGTTGGTGCGCCTGGTCAACATGCTGGAGTTTGAAATCAAGCCCATTCTAGAAAAGACAAACGAGACAGTGGGCATGGTCCGCGGCACGACAACATTTGTGGGCGACAACGTGGTCAAGCCTGTAACCAAAGCCACAGCCTATATAGTGGGTGTGCGCGCCGGTTTGAAGACACTTTTTGGCGACCCAAAGCGAAACCTGCCGGATTAAGAGGCTCCCAAATCTGGACCCAGGTTTGGGCGACCCAATCTGGGCCTGTTCCATATCAGGCCTCACCGCCGGCCTGCATTATCAGGCGTTTCCCATCAGGTCAGCCACCTGAGCTTCGCGCAATTGAGAAAGGAGTGATATGATATGAGTAGTAATAGTGGTGGAGATACCGGTGCATTCCTGGCGGGATTTGTAATCGGAGGGCTGGTCGGAGCAGCAACCGCCCTTATCCTCGCCCCCCAATCTGGTGAAGAGACGCGGGCCGAACTGGCAACCCGTAGCGAGGCGCTCCGCCGCGCAAGCGAACAACGGTTGCAAGAATACCGCGTTGCTGCCGAGACGTATGCCGATCAGGCTCAGGAGCAGGCGCGCATTGTCCTCGACGAAGGTCGCAGCCGTATGACCGGGGCCATTGAACGCGGCCAGCAGAAAGTCGACGAGCTTTCTCAACAGGGCAAGGAGCAAGTTTCCCGCCTTCGCGAGCAGGCTCAAGAGGCAGCGAACACGGCAAGTGAAACAGCTACCGAGGCCGTCGATACGGCCCAGGAAAAGGTGGACGAAGCTGCCGAAAGCGCTCAGGAAACCGTCGAGGAAGTCACCGACGACGTAGACGATAAGCTAGAAGGCAACGCCTAGTTCAACCAGGACAACATCAACGTAGGTAACCAAGGCGTCCTTCATAACGGGGGGACGCCTTTTTTTTACGCTCGGCAAGAGCAATCAAGATGAGAAAACAGGATAGCGAGAGGGCAGCTACCCCTTTTGCACTATTGGCATGTAGGGAGCCCCTCACTAGAATTCCATTATGAGTAAGGTACGACCGCTCACTCTATCACAATTAATACAGACGCTGCCTCCGCAAACGTCGAACCAGACGATTGCACAGCTTCAAAGAGCTTACGAGTTTGCCAGCGAAATCCATGGCGGTCGCCACCGGGATTCGGGAGAGCTTTACGTCGAACATGACCTGGCTGTGGCGCAGATCATTGCCGGTCTGGGGGTGAATGACCACACCCTGGTGGCGGCTTTGCTACATGATTCCCTGCTGCCACACACCGGACAGAGCGAAGAAGATCTCTTTCGCCTCTTTGGCCCCAAAGTAACAGCGTTGGTAGCCGGCTTCACCAACCTCCAGCAATATACAGGACAGAACGAATCAAAACGGAAATCAAACGGGGACAGTTCGGCCGGATTAGAAGCCGTGCGCCGCGCCATCCTGACCATGATTGAGCAGGATGTGCGCCTCATCCTCATCGTCCTGGCCAACAGTCTGCAAGATTTGCGCAAGGCCGGCGCCCTGGGGCCGGCGCGACGTCAGGAGCTGGCTAACTACGTCATGAACATCTATGCACCGTTGGCCAACCGCCTCGGTATCTGGCAGCTCAAGTGGGAGCTGGAAGATCTGGCCTTCCGCTATCTGCAACCCGACCGCTATAAATATATTGCCAACAAACTGGACGAGCGCCGTGCCTCTCGCACCGCCAAGATTAACAGCGCCGTGGCGCGCCTGCAGGCTAAAATTGAGGAGATGGGCTTCAAGGCCACTGTGACCGGTCGCCCCAAACACATCTACTCCATCTACTCCAAGATGGAGCGCAAAGGGGTCGGCTTTGACCAGATTTACGACGTTCATGCCCTGCGCGTCATTTTGCACACCGAGGATGACGAAAACGCCCAACAGAAAAGCCGCAAGCAACGGGACGAAGAAGCACGTAGCCTTTGCTACCAGGTTTTGGGGGCCGTGCATGCCCTGTGGCAGCCCATTCCTCAGGAATTTGACGATTATATTGCCACTCCCAAACCCAACGGTTACAAATCGCTGCACACCGCGGTCATGGACGAAGATGGGCAAACCCTTGAAGTGCAGATCCGCACCGACGAGATGGACAAAGAGGCCGATTTCGGCATCGCCGCCCACTGGGCCTACAAGGAAGAAAATGACAGCCCCAGCGCGTCTGATATCAAGCGCATCCATTGGTTCCGCCAGTTGGTGCGCAATCTACGTGAAGCCGGAGAAGCAGACGACGAGAGCGACCTGCTTCAGAAGGAGTTCCTCGACGAACGCATCTACGTCTTCACGCCGCGCGGTGATGTCATTGACCTGCCCGCCGGTTCCACGCCTATCGATTTCGCCTATCAGATTCACACCGAGGTCGGCCACCGCTGCCGTGGTGCGCGCGTCAATGGCAAGATGGTCAGCCTCGATTACCAGCTAAAGTCGGGCGACCGTGTCGACATTATCACCGCCAGCCGTGGTGGCCCCAGCCGTGACTGGATGAACGAGAATCTGGGCTATACGCGCAGCGCGCGCACCCGCAGCAAGATCCGCCAGTGGTTCCGCCAGCAGGAAAAAGAGCAGAACATCGAACACGGACAGGCAGTCGTCGAGCGCGAGCTAAAGCGCCTTGGCCTCAGCGAGATTTACACGATCGAAGATATCGCCAGCGCTCTGCATTACGATGACGTGGAACAGTTCCTGGCCAAAGTCGGCTTCGGCGATATCCAGAGCACACAAATCGGCGGCGCAATTGCCTCCCTGCAACAGAAGCTCAAGCCAGACGACGAACTGCGCCCCTTGCTGAGACCACCGGAGCCAAAGGCCAGCAAAGGGCTTACCGTGTTGGGCGTGGCCGGTCTGCACACCAAATTTGCCGGCTGCTGCAGCCCCATCCCCCCGGAACCGATTCGTGGCTATATCACGCGCGGCAAGGGCATCACCGTCCATCGCGCTGACTGCAAGACGCTGAAGAATATTACCGAACAGGAACGGCTCATCGATGTGGAATGGGGCGTCGAAGAAGAAACCTATCCCATCCCCATCGTCGTCCGCGCCTACCACCGCCCGGGTCTGATGGAGGACATCACCAACGTGCTGAAAGGGCGCCAAATCAATGTGCCCAGAACCAAGAAGACAACGGCCAACAGCATCAGCACCGTCTACATGGTCGCCGAAGTGCGGGACCTGTCTGAGCTGGAATGGCTGCTGGAGCGTATCGACAAATTACCCAACGTGCTGGAAGTGCAACGCCAGCGCTGGAACTGAGCCGTCACACAATGAAACCACTGGTATTATGGTGCCGCTGGCACGATGCAAAACTGCGCCTGCACGGGCGCGATAGCTCCTCCGTTTGGGGCGAGCTTGCATTCCCCGACCGTACTGAGAGATTCACATTCGACCTCAAGGGTTGGACGCTGACGCTTGGCGAGGGAGAGGAGAGCCGCCAGCTTCAGCTTGATGAAATGGGCGTGGAGATGGACCAGGCTTAAAGCCGCTCCCTCTGCTCTGCCCTAACCCGAATACTGCTCGAAGATGCGCCGGTAGCTGGGCTGCTCCGCCATCAACGTATCGTGGTCGCCAACAGCCACCAGCTCACCCTTGCGTAGTAATAGCACCTTATCCGCCCAGCGGATCTGCGACAACCGGTGCGTGATCAGAATCGTCGTCTGCCGGCCCGCCACCTCGGCAATCGCCTGCTGGATGCGGTCTTCAGTAGCGCTATCCACGGCGCTGGTGGAGTCGTCGAGGATGAGAATGCGCGGGTTGGTCAGGAAGGCGCGCGCAATCGCCAGCCGCTGGCGCTGCCCGCCCGAAAGCGTGGCCCCCCGCTCGCCGATAATCGTATCGTAACCGTTGGCAAAGGTCATGATGAAATCATGCGCCTGTGCCGCCTTCGCCGCCTCGATAATTTCCTCGCGCGTGGCCTCCGGGCAACCAAAGGCGATGTTCTCGGCTACGGTGCGTGAAAAGAGGAAAATATCCTGCTCGATAATCGAAATCTGGCGCCGTAACGTCGCCAGCTCCCAATCGCGCACATCAACGCCGTCAACCAGCACCCGCCCCGTATCGACGTCATAAGTGCGGTTGATCAGCTTGGTAATGGTGCTCTTGCCTGAGCCTGTCTGCCCCACAATGGCCAGCGTCTCACCTGGGGAAACCTCAAAGTCGATGTCCTTGAGCACCGGCGCCCCTTCCACGTACGAAAATGAGACGTTCTCAAAGCGGACGTGCCCGTTAATCACCGGCCTATGCCCGCCAGCATTCTCGTCCAGTGTCGTTTCGGTGTTAATCAGCTCCAGAATGCGGCGTGCACCTGCCAACCCCAGCGAGACCTGAGAGTAAGCGCGCAACGAGACGAACGTCGGGAAGCCGAACAGCGTCAACACGCCCATGTAGCCCACGATATCCCCGACGGCGACAGCGCCCTGCTGGTAGAGCAAGAAGGCGTGCGTAAAGCCGATAGCATAGGTGATGCCCAGGAAAAGCATGGGCAGGAAGCGGGCCTCGATATGTCCCTGTTCCACCACAGCATCCCGATACTCACTGGCATTACTGTGGAAGTAGGAAATCTCCTGCTCCTCCTGAGCCGTGCCCTTGACCGTCTCAATGCCGTCGATGGCCTCTGCCAGACGGCTGTTGAGCAAACCAAAAGCGATGCGCACGCGGTCTGTGATCGGATTCAGCACACGCATATAGTGAATAAGGGCGGTAAAGTACGTCAGCAGAAAGAAGACCGGCGCCAACAGCAGGGCCGGCGCATAACGGGGAACGATGAGCAGCGGCATCAACAGGAAATTGGCAGAACCGACGACCAGGTTGATGCCCGGATTGAACATGCGGTTAATTTCACGCACGTCGTTCGTGGCCCTCGCCATTGTGTCCCCAACCGGCTGCAGA
This sequence comes from uncultured Ardenticatenaceae bacterium, assembly GCA_964602995.1. Taxonomy (GTDB): domain Bacteria; phylum Chloroflexota; class Anaerolineae; order Promineifilales; family Promineifilaceae; genus JAAYYY01. The sequence continues at coordinate 5,724 of CAZRTM010000013.1, read as the reverse complement.
TCATGGAACGTCATGCTCTTGCCCAACAGGCTCACGTACAGCTCGTAACGAGTGTCGCGCTCCAGCCGTTGCCCAATGATCTCACTTGAAAAATTGCGCCCCAGGTGCAAAACAGCGCGCACGACCTGGCTGACAACAATCAGCAGGGCAGCCTGAGCAATGCCGGGTAAATCGGCGGGCGTCTCCAGCGCTGCGTCAAAGGCCACACCGATTAGAACCGGTACCACCGCCGCCAGCGCCGCGTTGGAAAACGCACCCAGGAACATGAATAGCACGTAAATGCGGTGCTGCCATACGTGAGATGCGATCCACCGTATGGGCGTGCTACGATCGGTTTCAAATGGCCTTTCAACTGCAAATTCTGTCATGATACCTGCTCGCTGCCCAGATCGCTGCTGTGCCGGATAGTGTAGTTGGAGCCTGATGGCGTGAGCTGGCTTTCGTACAGATGAACCGCTCGCACTTCAATCGGCGCAGGCGCTACCCCTTTACCCCAGGGAAGTTCGATTTTGGGGGCGTTATCTTTCACACGGCCAATCGTTAGATGGGGGAGAAATGAACGCTTCTCCGGTTCCCACCCCAATGGCTCTATTGCCTGTTCAATGGAGCGTTGCAGGGCGCTGGCCTGTCCCTGGTTGCCTTTGACGCCAACCCATATGATTCGAGGACGCCGTTCGTTCGGGAAACAGCCCAGTTCATGCAAGTGGAGCGTAAACGGCCTGTGCATAGCGGCCGTCTGGTCCAATCGCTCATAGAGCGCTTTCAGTTGTGTCACCGGCGTGTTGCCCAGGAAGCGCAACGTCAGGTGAATGTTCTCTAACGGAACCCAGCGTACTGATCGCTCCGGTACCTGCTGCGATAGCGTTTCGATCACTTCCGCCAGCACAGCACGGGCTTCAAGGGAAAGGTCCAGAGCAATGAAGGCGCGTATCGTTTCCATCAGAGCGATTGTAGTCACCTGAGCGGCGCCGGTCAAAAATAAAGCCAGGGCCTTTTGGGCTTTGTCCATTTGCTGCTAAACTGAACGGGCTATCTACATCAGAGGAGTACAGGAGGCACTCTTGAGCGAACCATCCCCCGCCAGCGCGGCGTTCCCCCTTTACAGTGAAATTACCGTCCGTTTCCGCGATATGGACGCCCTCGGTCACGTCAATAACGCTGTCTATTTCACGTACATGGAAGTAGCGCGTACCGACTATCTGCACGACCTCTTACCGCGCCGGGAACCACTGGACCTGCCGATCATTCTCGGCGATATCTACTGTCGCTTCATTTCACCCGCCCACTTCGGCGAGACATTGCGCGTCGGCGTTGGCATCTCTCGCTTTGGCAACAAAAGTTTTGATTTCGTCTACCAGATTGATGGCGGCGACGGGCGGCTGGTGGCCAGGGGCCATTCCACCATGGTCATGTATGACTATGACAAACAGCAAACCATTCCGGTGCCACCCGATTTTCGGGAGAAAGTGCTTGCCTTCCAGGGTGACTGGCAACCGCCCTCTTTCGACTGAGCAAAACAAACGCTTACTGCGCCAACACCTGTAACAGATAAGGCTCCAGCTCGCGGTGATCAAAACGGAAGCCCAACTGTTCCGCTCGCTGTGGCACAACATACTGGCTATCAATGATCGCCTTCGCAAACTCACCCAGCGCCAGCCGCAACAGCCAGTCGGGCACCCGCCCCCACGCCGGCTTGCGCAATGCACGCCCTAGAGCGCGGCTGAACTGCGCTCTGGTCACCGGTTGTGGCGCAGAGCCGTTCAGCACACCTTCCACCTGTTCGTTCTCCAGCGCATATTGCAGCAGGCGCACGGTGTCGTGGCGGCTGATCCACGACAGGTGACGCCAGCCACCGCCTAATCCCACAATAAGCGGCATGAAGCGGTAAACGGCAAGCAGCGGCCGCAGATAACCGCCGGCAGGGTGCAGGACGTTGGCCAGGCGCACGATGACCAGCCGCACATCGTCGCCGGCCGCGCGGCGCGCTTCCTCCTCCCAGGCCAGTGTCACCTGCGCGCGAAACATGCATTCTGGATCGGGCCGCGCATCTTCCGTCAAAATCGCACCGGGCCGGTGTCCATAGATGCCAACAGCCGACATTGACACCAACACCCGCGGCGGGTCCGGCGTCTGGCGCATCCATTCCCCAATCTGCCGGGTAACCGCCACGCGGCTTTGCATCACCCGCTCACGCTTGCCTTTGGTCCACAAACCGGCAACGGTTTCCCCCGCCATGTTGATGACGCCATCCACCGCAGGCCACTCCTGATCATAACTCAGCACCACAGCCTCTGGCGGCACATCACGGCGTGCGCGCTCAGGGTTACGGCTCAAGACGTAACAACTGTGACCGACTTCAATCAGCCGCTGCACCAGAACGGGTCCAATCAGGCCCGTTGCTCCACTCAAGAGCACCTTCATGGCTGTTCCACTTGCTCCGGTCGTGGCGGAATTGCCACGCCACCCATCAGCCAGCCATAGCGGCGCTGCAACGCAAACAGCGTAAAGCCACCGGCATCGTGCAAGGCATGAACCAACATCGACACCAGCAGGGAGCCGCTTAAGACATAGACCAGACCAAGCAAGGCGCCTTCCCAAAAAGCCCAGATAGCAAACAGGCTCAGGCGCGGCCGGGGAATCAGGTGTAGAAACATGAAGACGGCAGACGAGAGAATAATCGCGGCGACAGGCCCCCATTGCAACTTGCTGAGAGCAACCTCCAGCACCACACCGCGCATAAACAGCTCTTCTGCCGCTGCCAGCAACGCCCCGCCCGCGATTGCCGCCGCCGTCTGCGGGCTGAAATAACCAACCAGTAACGCATAACCCGAGAGGTAGCGCTCACGCCACAGCAGCCATAACAGGCCGTGGACGACGCCATCGCTTATCACAATCAGCAACAGCCCCAGGCCAATGAGATACCAGGTATCCGAGGACAGTGTCAGCAACCAGCGAAGATCCAGCAGGCGAGCAGTTCCAAAGCTGATGACAGTGAGAAGAAAGGCTACGAGAAGCGCGGGCATTAAGCGCCGCTTGACGGCGAAGAGCATAGTGCCCGCATTGTAAGTCAGCGTTTGTGCAATGCAAAAAAACGTGCCAGGCGTCTGCGTGACGCGACGCCTGGCACGTTTGGGCGAGGAGTACCTTACTACTAGCGGATGGCGAATGTAATCTGTACCTGCACGCCGACGGCCAGTTCGCCCGGAGAAATGCTGGGGGAGACAGCGATGCTATCCTGGGCTGCACGCCCGCCCATTCCTTCCATGTAGGGACCGGGCTGGCTGAACAGTTCGCTAACTGCGATCACTTCGCCAAGTTCAACACCGCTCAGGTCGGCGAGGGAGGCTGCCTTTTCACGGGCATTGCTAATCGCTGCCTCACGAGCCTCTGCTTCCAACGCAGCCGGATCGGCGACGCTGAAAATGATGCCGTGTATAGCGTTCGCGCCGGCCTCAGTCACTGTGCCGAGCACATCGCCGACGGCGCTGATGTCGTTGATGGTGACGGTCACCATGTTGCTGACGCGATAACCGGTGATGCCTTCAGGGCCGTTCTCGCCATAGCGCTGCTCGGCCCAGACGCTGTAATTGCTGGTCTGAATGTCGGAAGCCGGAATGCCCAACCCATCAAGGGCTGCCATGATGGACTGCACGTTCTCTTCATTTTCGCGAGTCGCGTCGGCGACGTTCGGAGCAAAAGTTTCTACGCCAAGCTGCACGGTGGCCCGGTCCGGTTGGCCATAGGCCTCACCCTGGCCCACGACCGTAATACCACTCTTCTGGCCGCTCTCCGGCGCCTGGGCTGCTCCTGGTTGCGCCGTTTCAGGGCTGCAAGCGACAAACAGCACCGCCAACGCCGCGATGAGAATGATGTACACTATTGATCTGGACTGTTGCCTTAACATTACAAAATCTCCTTCTTACAAATTGGTTTCTATAACCTGCGACGTGGTTCAGAACTGCCTCTGCTGTGGCCCTCTGTTGACGTCTATGAGATAGACGCCGGCAATATCGGTTTGGTTCCATCTGACTTTGCCCTGTTTTTCGACAACAGAAGTTGGATATAATCACAGGGCAAACGTAATCAGCACGCCAGGAAAAGTAATGACCTCCAGAAATATCATCCTCACCGGCTTTATGGGGACCGGAAAGACCACCATCGGCCGCCTTCTTGCTGCCCGCACCGGGCGTATCTTTGTCGACACAGATGAGTTGATCGTGCAACGGGCCGGCCAGAGCATCGCCGCCATCTTCGAAACGAAGGGAGCCGCCACATTCCGCAGGATGGAGCATGAGATCGCTAGAGAGTTGTCGAAGAGCAAAGGGGCTGTCATCGCCACCGGCGGCCGCCTGATGCTCGCTCCGGAGAATGCCGCCCTTCTGGAGCCGGACAGCCTAGTGCTCTCCCTCAGCGCCCAGCCGGAGGAGATACTGGCGCGGCTGGCAGCCGATGCTGTGCGCCGCCCGCTGCTGGAAGTGGATGAGCCGGAAAAGCGGGTGGCTGAACTGTTGCACGAGCGGGAAGAAGGTTATGCACGTTATCCCCAGATAAGCACCAGCGGGCGTTCTCCTGACGCTGTGGCCGCAGAAATCATCGAGCGCTTCGACCTACAGGCGGAAGTAGCAACCGCGGCCGCGAAGGCAGGACCGGCACGCCACCTGATGGTCACCCACCCCGATGGCCATTACGATGTTGTAGTTGGTAAGGGCATGTTACAGCGGTTGGCCGACCACGTTCCCCTCGGCGACGCCCCCTTTGTGGTGGTCAGCGACAGCCATGTCGCGCCGCTCTATGCGCCCTTCATCGAAGAGGCTGCGGCTATCATCACCATTCCCGCCGGGGAACAGCACAAAACCCTGGACACTGTCCGCTACCTTTATGACCGCTTTCTTGAGGCCAACCTGGACCGCAAGAGCGTGGTTGTGGCCCTGGGAGGCGGCGTTGTCGGCGACATCACCGGCTTTGCTGCCGCCACCTACATGCGCGGCGTGCGCTTCATCCAGTGCCCCACCAGCCTGTTAGCCATGGTCGATGCCAGCGTGGGCGGCAAGACGGGCGTCGATTTACCCCAGGGTAAAAACCTCGTGGGCGCCTTCAAACAACCGGCGGCGGTACTGGTTGATCTCACCACGCTGCACACTCTGCCTCCTTCCCAGTTCGCGGCGGGCATGGCCGAGGCCGTGAAACATGGCTTAATTGCCGGCGAAGGCCTCTTCCGCAGAATGGAAGGCCGCGACTGGAAAGTACCTGACGTTTTCCAATCGCCGGTGTCCAACTTGCAGACGCTGGTCCTCGATGCCATCCGCGTCAAGCGCGATGTCGTTCAGTCCGATCCGTTTGAGATGGGCCGTCGCGCCATCCTCAACCTGGGCCATACCTTCGCCCATGCCATCGAACAGGTCAGCGGCTACGCGGTAGGTCACGGGAAAGCGGTCGCCATGGGCCTCGTCGCCGCTACCAATCTGTCCATCGCCCTGGGTCACTGCCCCGCCTCCCTGCAACCGCGCCTGGAAAGCGTCCTGCAGGGTGTCTACCTCCCCATCCGCATCCCCACCACCCTCGACCCCGAAGCGATGTTGGAAGCAATGCAACGCGACAAGAAGAAAGCCGCCGGTAAATTGCGCTTCGTACTGCTCAGCGGCGTGGGCAACGTCTTCGTCAGCAGTGACGTACCGCGCGAGGCGGTGCTGGAGTGCCTGTGTCAGATGCAGCAATGAACTCGTT